>JANXSP010000108.1 GCA_025356575.1 Novosphingobium sp. | reverse complement strand
GCCGCGACCAAGGGCAACTGGAACGACGTCTGGTCGAACTTCGACCAGCGCAAGAAGGCGTCGGTAAGCGGGATTGCGAACGATGCGCTCGGTGATGCCGAGGGCGAGATCGATATGTTCAAGGCGGCGGGGATCGCGGCGGAGTGATCGTTCCGATGCCGATCGAAAAAATACGCGAGGTGTGGTATAGCCCCCCCAATATCGATGCGCCCGATTTTCGCGATCGCGGACAGCGCATTTGCTTGGGCGTTTCAGACGACATCACAGGTCGTAGAACCCCGCACTGCCGCAAAACTCCACTCTTCATGGTATGGGCTCACGCAATCGGCAGGCTCCCACCGATACATGCTATCAGCCAGTTGGAAGCAAGCAGTCCAACTCCTACGTTGCTCAGCCTCGACGACGCGACCGCATGCTTTTTGGGGATCAAACGACCGCATCTTCGTGAAGACAATGGAGATAACGTTGTAACGTACGTTCTGAAGCCAACGGTCAGTATCGAGTTTTCGAGTTCAATGGCTTGTTTGGCGCGGGCGGTAATGCCCCCAACGCCGTTTGTGATAACAATGCAGGTGGTCTTGAACCAATCTTTACAGGAGCAGCGCGATCATGTAGCGGGCATCATCACCCGCGTTGAACCGATGGGATGCGATTTGATGGATCCGACGTTACCTGTCGAATATCAGACGCGTTACGGCACACGTTGCTGGTGATTGATTGGAAAGTTGAAACATGACCACGCACGCTCAACCAGAGCTGGTGCCCTACACCCCAGCTGCGATTTATTCGTTTGACGCCGATTGTGTTGAGTATGTTCGGAGCGATTCGTTCGCGATGTATGAGCGAATTGACGCGCGTCTGACACTAATCAAGGACGCAACCGGTCACAATTTGATAGGTTTCAAAATCAAGGGCTTCCGTAATACGTTTGAACGACTAAAATCGATGCATGATTTAAGCGACGGTCAATTCATACCAATGATTTCGGCAATCGAAGCAATCTACACTGAAATGGCCGATCAAATTTTTGCTGATCCCAAGATTAAAGCGGCCTACCATGCCGCTTTCCAATTGGCATCTAACGATAATGTGAAACTTGCCGGATTTTCCCTAGCCGCTTAAGCTTCATGCCGATATTTACAAATTCCCGAGTAATGAGGGAGTTTGTTGCTGACTATAGTTGCGTTTAGGTTGGCGCTGGTTGACACCAACTCCCGCTAGCTCCGCGCAAGAAGACCCGCACCGTCCCCGTCTTGACCAACGCTTCCGCCAGCGACACCCGCTTCCCGTCCGCGCCGCGTCGCGCAGTTCGCGGCCGTATTCGTCGTAGGCGGTGGCGCTGCGGGCCTCGAGGTCGAACGGGCCGAGGTTCAGCCACGCCAGCAGCGCGGCGGCGGCGCCTTCGCTCAGCCTTGCTTCGGCGCGGCAGCGGGCGAGGTGGAGTTCGGGGCGTCGACCCCCGCGACGCGGATGCGGCCCCCGGCAATTGTGGCCACGGCAATCTCGGCCGTTTTGAACCGATCCGGCTCCGCCGCCCTTTCCCCTGTCGTTTCGCCATGCCACTATCCGCGGATGCCCGCACTTCACGAAGAGCCGAACGTACGTATGGTCTGCGCGACGTGCGGGTCGGCCGATGTCTCGCGCGATGCGTGGGGCGACTGGGACGTCGCCGCGCAGGGCTGGGTCGTGAGAACCGTTTTCGATTCCGCCCACTGCCATGCCTGCGATGGCGAGACCCGGATCGTCGCTCTCGGCGACTGACCCCGCCGGCGCGGTCGATCGACAGGCGCCGGGTTGCCGCGCGGGCTGGCTCCCCCGCGCCGGGACCGGGTGCATAGCAGGGTTCAGGCGAAATGCCGCCTGCCGCGCACATTTTATCGCAACCGCGGGACCCGATCCGCGCGTCTTGAGTTAGCGCTCCATATCCAACCCGATCAGGAGCTTATCCCGATGAACGACACCTACACCCGCACCGGCACCGACGCCCCCATGGGCGCACCTGCCGCTGGCGAGCATAATGCCGCCGGCGACACCGCGATCCTCAACACGCTGATCGGCACGCTGCTCGATTCGATCGACGGTTACGAGAAATCGGCCGCCGATGCGGACAACCAGCAGCTTGCGGGGCAGTTCACCGCGCGCGCGGCCGAGCGCCAGGGCGCGGTGCGGACGCTGCAGTCGGCGGTGACCGCGCTCGGCGGCAAACCCGAGGACGACGGCACCCTGCTCGGCGCGGCGCACCGCGCGTTCGTGTCGCTGCGCGAGGCCGTGAGCGCGCGCGACGATGCCGCGATCGTCGCCGAGGTCGAGCGCGGCGAGGACTACCTCAAGGCCAAGTTCGAAGCGGCGAGCGAGCATGCCGATCTTTCGACCACCGCGCGCGCCGCGATCGCCGACGCTTACGCCTCGGTCAAATCGGGCCACGATGCGATGAGCCAGCTCAAGCACACGATGGTCGCGCCGACCGGCGGCTGACCGCGCCGAGCCAGCACGATACCCGCTTCGCGCAAGCCGTTTAATCCTCGACGTGCGCGCGATCCGGCGGCGTCGGTGTGGGTCCTCCCCCGCACCGGCGCCGTTTTCGCGCCGTGCGCCTGTCCGCTGCCGGCGCACGAGCCGGTGCGAGGGCCCGACGCCCGCGCCTAGGTTCCCCCGCACCAGCTCGAGCGGCGGCCGCGCCAGGGCTCGGCCAGCCCCTCGCCGACCAGCGCCGCGCCCACGCTCGCACCGCGCCGGGTGACGGTGCGCAGGCTGCGGCCATAACGGTCGCGGTCGCGCGTGCCCGCCTCGAGCGCGAACGGCCCGGCGTTGAGCAGCACGATCAGGCGGCGCGTCGCGGCATCGCCCAGCGCCTGTTCGTATGCACATTGGGCGCCGTGGGTCTCGGGCGCATTGATATCGGCGATGCGGATCTTCTCGCCCATCAGCCAGAAGGTGTCGCCATCGACGACGCAGGTGTAGCGCGGGCCGGGCGCGCAAAGCGCGAAGGCGGCAGCGGCGAGAACGGCGATCGGCATCGCCCGCGCATGGCGCAGGCGGGCAGTCCGGCACTATTCGGGCGAACCCTTAACGGGGTTTCACGGATGCCGCGCGCTACAGCGTGAGAAACAGCCCGGCGAGCGCGGCGCTCATCAGGTTGGACAGGCTCCCCGCGATCAGCGCCTTGATCCCCAGCCGGGCGATGACCGGGCGCTGGTTGGGGGCGAGCCCGCCGGTCACCGCCATCTGGATCGCGATCGAGCTGAAATTGGCGAACCCGCACAACGCAAACGTGATGATCGCCACGGTCTGCGCCGAAAGATCCTTGGCCTGGCCCAGATCGATGAACGCGACGAATTCGTTGAGCACCACCTTGGTCCCGAAGAAGCCGCCCGCGCGGATCGCCTCGGCCCAGTCGGGCGCGCCGAGGAGATAGAACACCGGCGCGAACAGCGTGCCCAGGACCAGCTGGAACGACAGGTCGGGGCGCCCGAACCATCCGCCGATCCCGCCGACGATACCGTTGGCCAGCGCGACCAGCGCCACGAACGCCAGAACCATCGCGCCGACCGCGACCGCCAGCTTGACCCCGGTCTGCGCGCCCTGCGCGGCGGCCATGATCAGGTTGGCGGGGCGCTCCTCGTCGTGCGCCATCGCGCTCGCTTCGTCGAGATGGACCCCCGGCTGCGCGCCGATGACCGCGCGGTTGAGCGCGGCGGCGGTCAGCGCGGCGGGGGGCGGGGCGTTGGCGACCGATCCGCCGGTGGGCGCGGGCTCGAGCGCCAGTTCGGGCTCGGTGATCGCGCCCAGCGGGTCGGGCATGACCATCTTGGCCATGAGGATCCCGCCGGGCGCGGACATGAACGCCGCGGCCACGAGATAATCGATGCGGATGCCCATGCTCGCATAGGCCGCCAGGATCGTGCCCGCGACCCCGGCCATGCCCACGGTCATCACGCAGAACAACTGGCTGGGGGTCAGCGCGGCAAGATAAGGGCGGATGACGAGCGGCGATTCGGACTGCCCGACGAAGATGTTCGAGGCCGCGCACAGGCTTTCGACCTTGCTGATCCCGGTGATCTTTTCCAGCGCGCCGCCGATCCAGCGGATCGCGAACTGCATGATCCCGAGGTAATAGAGGATCGAGATCAGCGCGGCGAAGAAGATGATCACCGGCAGCGCCTGGATCGCGAAGTTCTGGCCGAGCGGATCGGTGGCGAGCCCGCCGAAGAGGAACTTGGTACCCTCGCCGGCATAGCCGAGCAGCCGTGCGACCCCCGCCGCGATGCTCTGCAAGGCGCGGTTGCCCGGGGGGAAATAGAGCACCAGCGCGGCGAGCCCGGCCTGGAGCGCGAAGGCGGCGCCAACCACGCGGGGGCGGATCGCGCGGCGGTCGCTGCTCAGCGCGAACGCGATCAGCAGGATCAGCGCCATCCCCAGCAGACTGTAGACGATATGCATGTCGGCGCCCCTCGCTCGCGGATAGCCGGTGGTAGTGGGCTTGCCGGTTCGCGTCGAGTCCACGGGATGCCGCCACTTCCCTCGTGTCCACAACGCCGCTAAGCCCGCGGCGATGGACACTACCGCCCCCATATCCCCGACCCTGGCCCCGACACCGACCCCGACACCAACCGGCGCCGCGATCCCGCGTTCGCTGTTTCTGTTCGCGCTGTTTTATGGCGGGATGGTCACGCTGGGCGGGGTGCTCGGCGCCAAGCAGGTCGCGCTCGGGCCGCTCGCGGTCGAAGCGGGGATTTTTCCGTTCCTGACGCTGGTGGGAATCTCGAGCGGGATCGCCGAACTCCACGGCAAAGAGGTGGCGGCGCGGCTGGTGCGCTATGGCTTCGCCCCGCTGGTCGCCGCGATCCTGCTGACCTTCTTCGTGCTCCAGCTTCCCACCGACCCGGGGATGTACCCGCCCGCCAAGGAGGCGTTCCCGATCATCCTGGGGCAGAGCGGGCGGATGATGTTCGCCGGGATCATCGCCTACGGGGTCTCGGTCACGCTCAACATCTGGCTCTTCGACCGACTGCGCTCGGCCACGGGCAGCTTCGCCTCGGTGCGCGGGTTCATCGCCGCGGCGCTCAGCCAGATTGTCGATACGCTGATCTTCATCACCGTCTCGTTCTATAACGTGCGCCCGATCCTCGATCTGATGCTCGGGCAGATGCTGGCCAAGGTCGTGCTGTCGGCGGTGATGGTGCCGCTGATCATCACGGTGGTCGTGCGGCTCGGGCGCAAACTCGACGCGGCGGCGTAATGGCGACGTCGCACAGCGAGGGCCCCCACAGCGAGGGATTGGCGAAAGCCGAAGTGCTGATCGAGGCGCTGCCGTACCTCAAGCGCTATGCCGGGCGCACGTTCGTGGTGAAATACGGCGGTCACGCGATGGGCGACCCTGCGCTGGCGCGCGATTTCGCCGAGGACATCGTCCTGCTCCAGGCGGTCGGGATCAACCCCGTGGTCGTCCACGGCGGCGGCCCGCAAATCGGCGCGATGCTCAAGAAGCTGGGCGTGGTCTCGACCTTCGTCGACGGCTTGCGCGTCACCGACAAGGCCACTGCCGAAATCGCCGAGATGGTCCTGTGCGGTGCGATCAACAAGGAACTGGTCGGCTGGATCGCGGCCGCGGGGGGCAAGGCGCTCGGCGTCTCGGGCAAGGACGGCGGCCTCGTCACCGCGCGCAAGGTCACGCGGACCACGCGCGATCCCGACAGCAGAATCGAACAAGTCGTCGACCTCGGCTTCGTGGGTGAGCCCGAGCAGGTCGACACCGCGCTGCTGATCACCGCGTGCAAGGCCGGGATGATCCCGGTGATCGCGCCGATCGCCGCGGGAACCGACGGCGCGACCTACAACATCAACGCCGATACGATGGCCGGCGCGATCGCCGCGGCGCTCGGCGCGGCGCGGCTGTTCCTGCTGACCGATGTCGCCGGGGTGCTCGACAAGAGCGGCACGCTGCTCACCGATCTTACCCCGGCGGATGTCGCGCGGCTTCAGGGCGACGGCACGATCAGCGGCGGGATGATCCCCAAGCTGGAAACGTGCGTCCACGCGGTCGAGGCCGGGTGCGAGGCCGCCGTGGTCCTCGACGGACGCGTGCCGCACGCGATGCTGCTGGAATTTTTCACCTCGCGCGGCGCGGGGACGCTGATCCACAAGGGCTGATCCGGGCGCGGAACCGATCGCGAGGGCGCGCGGTTGAGAGGCATGGACAAGACGCTTATCGCCGCCGCAACCCTTGCCGCCACCTTGGCTGCCGGGCTGCTCGCAGGATGCGACACCCGTAGCGACAGCACGGTCAAGCCAGCGGAGGTTCCCGTGGCCGCGGCGGCACACGAGACCGTGGCCGCGGTGCTCCCCTCTACCGGCGCGCCCGCCGTCACGTCCGCTCCTACCTCGATCGCCGTGCGCGCTTCCGCCCGCCCCGGTCCGACCGAACGCGATCCGCGCCCGGCGCTCGAATACTGGCGCACCGCGCTCGAGCAGCACCGCTACCCCGCCGCGCGCAGCGTCTGGGGCGATAACGGCGCGGCCAGCGGGATGAGCGCGGCCGAATTTTCGCGCGCCTGGGACAAGTACCGGATCATCGACATCACCGTGGGCCAGGGCGACCAGGAAGGCGCCGCGGGCTCGAGCTTCTACGATGTGCCGGTCACGATCACCGGGCTTACCCGCACAGGCAGGCCCTACCACCTGGCGGGAACGGTGACGCTGCGCCGGGTCAACGGCGTCGACGGCGCGACGCCCGAACAACTCCGCTGGCATATCGAGCGTTCGACGCTGGTGCCTTGACGCTTCGTCGGGGCGTTGCGCCCTGGGTTCCCGCGTCCACTGCGCGCACACGCCGCGTAAGCTCAACCCCCCACGGCCATTGCCCCGCCAACCCCTCTTCGGCTAACGCGGCCGCCTCATCCCCGCGAGAGGTCGCGCCTGTGCTGTTCCTGACTCTCTATGAAATCGTCGGCTACCTGATCTCGATCCTCGTCACCGTGGTGATCGTCCAGTTTGTGCTGAGCCTGCTGATCTCGTTCAACGTGGTGAACATGCACAACGATTTCGTCGCGGCGATCTGGCGGGCGGTCAACGCGATCCTCGAGCCGATCCTGCGCCCGATCCGGCGGATCATGCCGGCGACCGGGCAGATCGATCTGTCGCCGATGGTCCTGATTATCGCGCTGACGATCGTCCAGATCGTGCTCAAGAACCTGGCGATGGCTTACGGATGAGCGCCGCGGTTATCGACGGCAAGGCGTTTGCTGCCGCCCTGCGCGCCCGTGTCGGCACCGCGGCGCGCGCCTTCGCCAGCGCGGCTGGGCGCAAGGCGGGGCTCGCGGTGGTGCTGGTGGGCGACGATCCGGCCAGCCACGTCTATGTCCGCAACAAGGGCAAGGCGACGCGGGCGGCGGGAATGGCGAGTTTCGAGCACCGGCTGCCCGCCGACACGACCCAGGAGGTGCTCGAGGCGTTGGTCGACACGCTCAACACCGATCCCGCGGTCGATGGAATCCTCGTGCAGTTTCCCTTGCCGCCCCACCTCAGCGAGCCGCGCGTCTTCACCCGCATTGCGCCGCACAAGGATGTCGATGGCCTCAATCCCGAAAACATCGGGCGGCTCGCCGCGGGGCTCCACGGCTTCGTGCCGTGTACGCCGCTGGGCTGCGTGATGCTGCTCAAGGACCGGCTCGGCGATCTGGCCGGGCTCGACGCGGTGGTGATCGGCCGCTCGAACCTCGTCGGCAAGCCGGTGGCGCAACTGCTGCTCAAGGAAAGCTGCACGGTGACGATCGCGCACAGCCGCACGCGCGATCTGGCGGACGTGGTCCGCCGCGCCGATATCGTCGTAGCCGCGGTCGGCCGGGCGGAGATGGTGACGGGCGACTGGCTCAAGCCGGGGGCGACCGTGATCGACGTCGGGATCAACCGCATCGCCGATGCGGATGGGACCACGCGGCTGGTCGGCGATGTCGCTTTCGCCTCGGCCAGCGCGGTCGCGGGCGCGATCACCCCGGTGCCGGGCGGGGTCGGCCCGATGACCATCGCCTGCCTCCTGCGCAACACCGTGATCGCCGCACACCGCAATGCGGGGGTGGCGCTGGCGACGGACGCTATTTAAGCGTTGGCCCGCCGCCGGAAGCGCAAGACGGTGCTCACGCAAAGGCACGACGCGGCCTGAGGTCGCCGCCTTCGCGGGGAAGCGGCCCAGTTGGGCACGGCACTCCCGCTGTGCGTCTTGGCGAGACAACCACTTCCCTTTGCCAAGCCGCAACCAACGCGCCTAGAGCCGGCGCATGATCCAGCCCGCCCGCCCCGTCCTCGTCGCCGCCCTCATCCTCGCCGCGCTCGCGGCCCCCGCCCTGGCGCGCGAGCGAGGTCCGCGCGAAACGGCAAACCCCAGCGCGGTGATCGCGGCCGAGCTGGCGTTCGCCCGGCTCGCGCAGGAGAAGGGCCAGTGGACCGCGTTCCGCGAAACCTCGACCGCTGCGGCGATGATGTTCACCCCCCAGCCGGTCAATGCCCACGCCTTCCTCAAGGGCAAGGCCAACCCGCCCAGCGCGGTCAAATGGCAGCCGCAGGAAGTCTGGCTGAGCTGCGACGGAGTGATCGGCATAACCCGCGGCGCGTATCAGGCGGGCAATGGCGTCGGCTATTTCACGACCGTCTGGCAGCGCCAGTCGGGCGGCGGCTACAAGTGGATCCTCGATCAGGGCGACGACCTGCGCGAAGCGGGCCCGGTCCCCGAGATGATTGCCGGGCATGTCGCCGATTGCCCCAGACGCGGCACCCCGCGGCCGCCCAGCCCGGCGCCCGGCACCTCTGCGCTAAGCGGCGCGTCGCCCGACGGCACGCTGGTCTGGAGCACGACGGTCGAGCCCGACGGGGCCCGAAATTTCAGCGCGGCAATGTGGCAAGGCGGCAAGCTCGACGATGTCGAAATCGTCGAGGTCGCGGCGCCGGCCAAGCCCTGATTCGATGCTCGACCTGTTCCTGTCCGCGTTCGTGACGCTGTTCGTGGTCATCGACCCGCCCGGCTGCGCGCCGATCTATGCCGGGCTGATCGGCGGCGCGTCGAACGCCCAGGCGCGCAGCATGGCGCTGCGCGCACCGCTGATCGCGAGCGCGATCCTGCTGGTATTCGCGCTGTTCGGCGAACAATTGCTCGGCGCGCTGCACATCGAACTCGACAGCTTCCGCATCGCCGGGGGAATCATGCTGTTCGTCATCGCGCTCGACATGGTCTTCGAAAAACGCACCCAGCGGCGCGAGGAGCGGGCCGAAAAAGTCCGCGCCGAAAACGCCCTGACGCCCGAGATCGACGACGTTTCGGTATTCCCGATGGCGATGCCGATGATCGCCGGCCCCGGCTCGATCGCGACGATCATGCTGCTGATGGCCCGCAGCGCCGGCACCGCGCAGACGCTGGTCGTGCTCGCCGCGCTGGCCGCGGTGCTCGCGCTCACCGCCGCCGCCCTGGTCGCCGCGCGCCCGCTGATGAAGCTTCTCGGCGCGCGGGTCGAGGCGGTGCTGACGCGGGTACTCGGAGTGCTCCTAGCCGCGCTGGCGGCGCAGTTCGTGATCGACGGAATCAGGGCGGTGCTGCGCCAGCCTTGAGCCCTACTGCAGCGTCACCCGGTCGTCGTCGCTGTCGCGCTTGCCGAAGAACTGCATCAGCTGGACCAGCAGTTCGCAGCGCTGGTTGATCCCTTCGGCCTCGAGCAGCGCCTGCTTGGCGGCGCTGTCGAACGGGGCGATCTGGCTGACCCCGTTGATCAGGCTGACATCGTCGAGCCGCGCGACCGATTCCCAGTCGACCCGGTAACCCTGGCTATCGGCGAAGCGGCGCGCTTCGCGTTCGAACCCCGCGCGTTCGATCGCGGCAAGGACCTCGTCGGCGGGTTCGCCGAGCAGTTCGGCATCGATCTGGCGGAACGGGGTCGCGGCATCGAGTTCGCGGTTCATCCGAAACCGCGCCTCACCCTCGAGCACGACGTTGAACCCGCCGTCGTCGAGCGCTTCGAATTCGCCGATCTTGCCGAGGCAGCCAATGGAATAAAGCGGCGCGCCTTCGACCGGGCGCTGCGGCTGGATCATCCCGATACGGCGGTCGCGGGCCAGCGCATCCTTCATCAGCGCACGGTACCGTGGCTCGAACAGATGCAGCGGCAATTGCATCCCGGGGAACAGGATCACCCCGCTCAGCGGGAAGATCGAGATACGGGTGCCGGTGGCGGTGCCAGTCGCTTTTGGCGCCATCATCCGAACAACACGGCCGACAGGCGGCGGCGCACCCCCGCAGCCCACGGGTCTTCGAGACCCGTCGCCTCGAACATCTGGAGCAGCTTGGTCCGCGCCGCGCCCTCGTTCCAGGTGCGGTCGGCAGCGATCATCGCCAGCAGCGTATCGGCTGCGGCATCGCGCTCGTTCCCGGCAAACGCCGCGGTGGCATAAGCGAGCTGCGCGTCCATGTCTGCCGGGCGCTCGGCAGCGGCGGCGCGCAACGTCGCCAGCTCGCCTTCCGCGGGCGCGTCCTTGGCCAGCGCCAGCGCGCTGCGGGCGCGCTCGATCTGCGGATCGGCGGCAAGCGCGGGATCGAGTTCGCCAAGCACCGCCGCGGCCTCGTCGTGGTGCCCGGCTAGCACCAGTGCGCGCACCAACCCGGCATGCGCGGGCACGCTGGCGGGTTCGATGTCGACGATCTGCGCGAAAATCCCCGCGGCGCGTTCGCCGTCGCCGCCTGCCAGCACCTCCTCGCCCATCGCCAGCAGGGGCGCGATATCGGGCACTGCCGGTGCCGCGCCGCCGGGGACGATGGCGTGCTTTTCGATCAACTGGTCGAGCATCGCCTTGAGCTGGCTCTCGGTCCGCGCCGCGGTCAAGTCGGCGACCGGCTGGCCCTGGTACATCGCATAGACCGTTGGGATCGAACGGACCTGGAACTGCGCCGCGATAAACGCGTCCTCGTCGACGTTGATCTTGGCCAGGATCACACCCTTGGCCGCGTATTCGGCGGTGACTTTTTCGAGGACGGGGGTCAGCGCCTTGCACGGCCCGCACCATTCGGCCCAGAAATCGAGCACGACGAGGCTGGTCATCGAGGGTTCGACAACTTCGTCGCGGAACCGGTCGATGGCTTTCTGCTCGTCGAGATTGAGACCCATGCTTGCCAAGTTCGCGCTCCATCGCTGCGCGCGGGCTGTCCCGCGCTGCACCCGCTTATGTGGGGTTTGCATGCCGTTTGTGAAGCCTTAAGCGGCGTGTTCGCAGGGCGGCGGGAAGCCGGCTTTTCCGCTTGCGACCCCAAACCCCCGATGCTAGTGGCGCGCCTCTCCCCGGCCCGGCGCCTTGCGCAGCGGGCTCATGGACGCACGAGCGGGCGTAGCTCAGGGGTAGAGCACAACCTTGCCAAGGTTGGGGTCGAGGGTTCGAATCCCTTCGCCCGCTCCATTTTCATTTTCATCGTCGGAACATCCGCGCGGTTCCGCCTGGCCAGTTGGACCCCTCGAGGCTTTCTCTGGGCTACGCGGCAAGCCGCTGCGCTCGGGTTCGAATCGCTTCGCTCGCGCCAGTTTTTTTTCGCGATACGTCCGCCGGGCTTCTGGGTCACAGGTATGGCGCAAGTGCGGCGAAAACGTCGCGAAGTCCCCTTGTGTCCTGTCCGCTACGCAGCGTCTCCAGCGCGGCGGCGACATCGATCGTATA
>JANXSP010000067.1 GCA_025356575.1 Novosphingobium sp. | reverse complement strand
TGGCCGAAGTCGAAGCACACTACGTTACCAACAACCCGCGCCTTGCCGACGAAATCGAACGGCTGCGCTGAACCACTCGCACAAAGGGGAATACGACAATGGAGGGCTATATGGCTTTGATGATTCCGATCCTGGCCCTGATGATCCCGTTTTTCGCGATCTGGACCAAGCATCAGAAAGAAATCGCGGCGATGCAGATCGACGCGACCGCGACCAAGAGCGCCGAAAAGGCCGCGCAATACGCCTCGAGCACGACGTCGCTCGAAGACCGCGTCCGCGTGCTTGAGCGGATCGTGACCGATAAGGGTTACGACGTCGCCACGCAGATCGAAGCGCTGCGCGATGCCCGCAAGACCGATGCGCTCCTCGAAGACAAGGTTTCACGCTGATGGATTTCGGGAGTCTGCTGGGTCTGCTGACCGTTACGGTCGGTGCGATCACCGTGCTGGGAATGGGCATGGAAACTTACCGGCGCCGCATGGCGCACCGCGAGCGGATGGCCGAGCTGGTTGCCGCAACCCCGCCCGTGGCGACGCCCGAAACCGCCAAGCTCGAGGCGCGGCTGCGCGTGCTCGAACGGATCGCGACCGACAAGTCGGGCGACCTGGCCCATTCGATCGAACACCTGCGCGACCCTTCGCTGGTCGACTAGGAGGAACCTGAGATGACCTTTTGGGAAGCGCTGGTTGCCATCATCGCCATTGCCGGGTTCGTGATCGTGCGCACCCAGCGCGATCGCCGCCAGAACCACGAACGCGATCCTCAGCCGCCGATCGCCAGCCACCGCGAGGTCGAGCTGACGAGCGAAGTGACCGAACTGCGCAAGCGGATCGCGGTGCTCGAACGCATCGCGACCGACGCCAACACCAGCGAGGCCCGCAATAGCCGGGCGATCGCCGACGAAATCGACAGTCTGCGCGATCGCTAGCCGCGCCCAACGGAGCCTTCCCGATGCACATGCACTTGCACATGTTCTGGCCACTGTTCTGGATCGCGGTGTGGCTGATCTACCGCGCCAAGCGGAGCGGCCGCAGCGGTCTGGTGGCCGGATCGTTTACCCGCCGCCGCCAACTGCTGGAAAGCCCGCCGAGCCCAGCGCCCGACAGCGCCGAGATCGACGATTTGCGCGCACGGGTCCGGGTGCTGGAGCGGATCACGGTCGATGCCAATACGGCCGAAGTGCGCCGCCGCGATGAACTCGCCGACGAAATCGAAAGCCTGCGCGACCGCTAGGTTCCGCGCCGCCAACAGGAGCTTGTCCGATGCCGCTTATGCAAACCGAAAACCTGACGATTGCGATCGCGGCGCTGATCGGCCTGTGCGTCGTCGCCGCATCGCTGCTGCGCGGATGGCACGAGTGGCTCACGCTCAAGGCGCGCGAGATCGAGGCCCATCGGCCCGATGCTGAGCGCGGCGTTTTCGGTGGCAGCCACACGATGACCGCGCGGATCGAGATTGCCGACCTCAAGGAACGCATCCGCAAGCTCGAAGCCATCGCCGCAGGGGTGGACCTCTAGCCCGCCTGCGCTAAAGGCGCGCGATGCGCAGCCTCGACGATATCGCCGAAGAATACGATTTCCTCGACAGCGACGAACGCTACCGCCTGCTGATCGAGCTGGGCCGCGCGCTCGAGCCGATGCCCGATGCGCTCAAGACCGATGCGACACTGGTGCGCGGTTGTTCGGCGAACGTCTGGGTTTATCCGACCGAAGTGTCCGGCGCGCTGCACTTTCTGGCGGACAGCAACGCCGCGATCACCAAGGGGATCGTCGCGCTGGTTCTTGCCGCAGTGCAGGACCGCCCAGCGCACGAAGTCGCGGCGATGGATGTCATGGGTCAGCTCGAACGCTTCGATCTCAAAAACCAGCTCAGTTCGAACCGCACGCAAGGCGTGCCCAACATGATCGCGCTGGTGAAGGAAACCGCGGCGCGGCTGGCCTAAGGTTAAGCCGCGCCTTCGGCAGGCCGGACAACCGTCGCGCCAGCGCGGGCCTGCGCGGCCAGTTCGCGTTTCAGCACCGCCGGATCGCGCGCGAACACGAACCCGAAGCTCACCCCGCCCTCCTTGCCGATCGCGGCGTGGTGGAGTTTGTGCGCCTGGACGAGCCGCTTGGCGTAGCCGCTGCGCGGGACCCAGCGGAAATAGCGCTGGTGGACCAGCCCGTCGTGGACCAGCGTGTAGATGATCCCGTAGCCCAGCACCCCGAGGCCGAGCCACGTCGCCGGCTCCCACGCCGCGGGGCCGCGCAACCACGGGCTGCCGAACACGAACAACGCAATGCTCGACGCCGCGCCGAACAGACCGAACAAGTCGTTCTTTTCCAGCGTGTTGTCGTGCGGTTCGTGGTGATCGCGGTGCCAGCCCCAGCCAAACCCGTGCATGATGTATTTGTGGCTGGCCCAGGCCACGCCCTCCATCGCCGCGATGGTGCCGAGGACAACGGCGAACTTGGCAAAGGCATCCATCGCCCGCTCAGGCCGGGTCGGGTGCGCGGCTCGCTGGCTCGGCCACCGGGAAGAAAAATGCCGCGATTTCCTTGCCGATCCGTGCCGGACGCAAGGTTTCGCTATCGATGAAACACCAGCTAGACTTGATCTCGGCCAGCACGTCCTCGCCGCGCTTGACCACGGTTTCATAAAAGGCGCGCGCGCCCTGGATGCTCTCGAGCACGACTTTGGCCATCACCTCGTCGTCGAGAAACGCGGGCTTGCGGTAGGTGATCTCATGCTTGAGCGCGACCCATCCGTGCGCCGCCACCGCTTCGGCCGGGGCAAGCTTGTGCCAGTGCGACAGCACCGCATCCTGCACCCACGACAGATAGCGCGCGTTGTTGACATGCCCCATGAAATCGATGTCCGTGGGGATGATCGTGATCGGGTGATAATGCGGCGTCGAGGTCATGCCCGTTAGATAGGGGATCGCACCTTACAAATCCATGACTCGCGCGGGCGCCACCGCCGAATCCTTGCGTTTGCCCCGCCTCTGTGGCTATCGCGCCGCATGGCCAGCCGCCCGCGCACGCTTTACGAGAAAATCTGGGACGCCCACGTCGTCGAGCGCCGCGACGCCGATGACCCTGGGGGCACCTGCCTGGTCTACATCGACCGTCACCTGGTCCACGAGGTGACCAGCCCGCAGGCGTTCGAGGCGTTGCGCGCGTCCGGACGCACTGTCCGCCGTCCCGACCTGACGCTGGCGGTGCCCGATCACAACCTGCCGACAACCGCGCGCAGAACGGCGACCGGCGCGCGCATCGCGATCCACGACCCCGAAAGCGCGGCGCAACTCGGCGCTCTGGAAGCCAACGCCCCCGCGTTCGGCATTCGCTACATCGGCGATGCCGACGCCGAGCAGGGCATCGTTCACGTCGTCGGCCCCGAACAGGGCTTTTCGCTCCCGGGCGCGACGATCGTCTGCGGCGATAGCCACACGGCCAGCCACGGCGGGCTTGGCGCACTGGCGTTCGGGATCGGCACGAGCGAGGTCGAGCATGTCCTCGCCACGCAGACGTTGCTGCTCACGCCGTCTAAGACCATGGAAGTCCGCGTCACCGGCGCGCTCGGTCCCGGGGTGACGGCCAAGGACCTGATCCTCCACATCATCGGCGCGATCGGGACCGCGGGCGGCACCGGCCACGTCATCGAATACCGCGGCGCGGTGTTCGAGGCGATGAGCGTCGAAGGCAGGCTGACCGTGTGCAACATGAGCATCGAGGGCGGCGCGCGCGCCGGCCTGATTGCCGCCGACGACACGACGTTCGCCTATCTCGAAGGTCGGCCATACGCGCCCAAGGGCGCCGACTGGGACCGCGCGGTGGCATGGTGGCGCAGCCTGGCGACCGACCCCGGCGCGCGGTTCGATAAATCCATCGTGATCGACGCCGCCGCGGTCGAGCCGACGGTCACCTGGGGCACCAGTCCCGAGGATGTCGTCGCCATCGGCGGGGTGGTCCCTGCCCCCGAAAGTTTCGCCGACCCGTCCAAGCAGGACGCCGCGCGCAAAAGCCTGGCCTACATGGGGCTGACCCCGGGCGAACGGCTCGATGCGGTCGAAGTCCAGAACGTGTTCATCGGTAGCTGCACCAACAGCCGGATCGAAGACCTGCGCGCTGCCGCCGAGGTCCTGCGCGGCCGGCACAAGGCGCCGGGCGTGAAGTGGGCGATCGTCGTCCCCGGATCGGGCCTGGTCAAGCGCCAGGCCGAGGCCGAGGGGCTCGACAAGGTGTTCACCGACGCCGGGCTCGAATGGCGCGAACCGGGGTGTTCGGCGTGCCTGGGCATGAATCCCGACAAGGTCCCCCCCGGCGAACGCTGCGCCAGCACGAGCAACCGCAACTTCGTCGGCCGCCAGGGACCGGGCAGCCGCACGCACCTGGTCAGCCCGGCAATGGCCGCGGCGGCTGCGGTGACCGGGCGCCTGACCGATGTGCGGGAGCTGGGCCCCGCGTCAGCGTGATCGGCACCTGCCTGTGCCGCCGGGTCAAGGTCGCGGTGGTGGGACAGCCCGGCCACATCAATATCTGCAACTGCGCTTATTGCCGCAAGGCCGGGCACGCCGCCGGCCTGTTCCCCGAAAGCGCAGTCGAGGTTTGCGGCGAAACCCGCAGTTATGTCCGTGATGACATGGCCGATCCGTGGATGACGCTGCACTTCTGCCCGACCTGCGGATCGGCGACGCACAGCACGGGAACACCCGAACATCCCTGTGACGTCGTCCGCGTCAACGTCCGGTTGTTCGATCTCGGCGCGGTAGCTGATGTCGAAGCGCGCTTTCTCGACGGCGATGCAGTCAAGAGCGAGAATGATCCGTTCCCGCTGATCGCGACCGCAAAATACGGGCACGGCACCACTTTCTGACCCGCAAGGCCGCCTTCGCCCCGCTCGTCTATCCCGACACTCGCCTGCTTATTCTCGGCAGCTTGCCGGGTGAGGCGTCGCTGGCGGCGGCGCGGTATTATGCGCACCCGCAGAACCAGTTCTGGCGGCTGGCGGGGGAAGTGATCGCGGTCGATCTGGCGGCGCTGGATTACGACGCGCGGCTCGAGGCGTTGCGCGCCGCGCGGATCGGGCTGTGGGATACGATCGCCTCGGCCACCCGGCCCGGCAGTCTCGATGCTGCGATCCGCGATGCCGAACTGGCCCCGCTGGCGCAACTTGCGGCCAGCTTGCCGCAATTGCGCGGCGCCGGTTTCAACGGCGCGACCTCGGCGAAGATCGGGCGACGTGCGCTGGACGGCGCAAAGCTGCTGTTGATCGACCTGCCATCGTCGAGTCCGGCCTATGCGGCGATGTCCTTCGCGGCCAAACGCGATCGCTGGCTTGGGTTGCGTGCCGCGCTCACCTGACACATAGTCTGCAGATGACCAAGAAGACCGACAAGACCAATTGGAGCGACGGCAAGTGGACCGGCGCCGCGGCGCTCGCGGGTGCGGCGGTCGGCTCGGCCGCGCTGGCCGCGGCGCTGCTATACGCCTCGCGCCGCAAGGAGGCCGCCGAAGCAGCCAAGAAGGCCAAGCCGCGCTACGAAGACGCGCCCGAGACCGATTGATGCAGCGCTTCCGCCACCTTGCGGGCTCGGCGATCCCGCTGGGCCGCGCCAATGTCGATACCGACGTGATCATCCCCGCGCGCTGGCTCAAGACGATCAGCCGCGAAGGGCTGGGCCGCGGGGCGTTCGAGACGATCCGCGCCGCGCCGGGCAACGTGTTCGACGATCCCGCTTATGCCGGCGCGCCGATCCTGATCGCGGGCGACAACTTCGGCTGCGGATCGAGCCGCGAGCACGCCGCCTGGGCGCTGCTCGACCTGGGCATCCGCTGCGTGATCGCGCCCTCCTTTTCGGACATCTTCGCGGGCAATGCATTCAAGAACGGGATCCTCGCTGTCGCGCTGCCGCAAGCCGCGATCGACCGGCTGCTCGACGTTGCGAGGACCGATCCGATCGACGTCGATCTCGAAGCCCAAACCGTAACGACGCGATTCCAGGATCGCTTCACGTTCGAGATCGACGCGTTTCGCAAGCAGTGCCTGCTCGAAGGGCTCGACGAGGTCGGGCTCACCCTCGCCCGCGATGCCGCGATCACCACCTACGAACACCGCGCGGCGCAGGATTTGCCCTGGCTTGCCGCACCATTTGGAGTTGCCGCATGAAATCGCTGCGCAGTCACGCCACGGGCGGACCGGACACGCTCACGCTCGACGAGGTCGAGGTGCCCCAGCCCGGCCCCGGCCAGGTCCGCGTGGCGGTCAGGGCCTGCGCGATCAACTTTCCCGACATGCTGATCATCCGCGACATGTACCAGTTCAAGCCGCCGCGCCCGTTCGCGCCGGGCGGCGAGATCGCCGGGGTGATCGAGGCGGTCGGCGAAGGCGTGACGGACTATGTGGTGGGCGACAAAGTCCTTGCCGGGATCGGCAATGGCGGGCTCTCCGAACAGGTTGTGGTCGAGGCCGCGCGGCTGTTCCGCATGCCCGACGGCGTGAGCTTCGAGACCGCGGCGTCGATCCTGATGACCTACGGCACCTCGATCCACGGGCTCAAGGATCGCGGCCACATCAAGCCGGGCGACAACCTGCTGATCCTGGGCGCAGCGGGCGGCGTCGGGATTTCGGCGATCGAACTGGGCAAAGCCTACGGCGCGCGCGTGATCGCCGCTGTGTCGAGCGAAGAGAAAGCCGCAGTCGCGCGCAAGGCCGGGGCCGACGAGGTCGTGATCTACGGCCAGGCGCCGTTCGACAAGGATCAGTCCAAGGCGCTCGCCGAGCAGTTCAAGACCGCCTGCGGGCCCGATGGCGCGCAGATCGTCTACGACATCGTCGGCGGCGATTATTCCGAGCCGGCGCTGCGGGCGATCGGCTGGGAAGGCAAGTTCCTCGTGGTCGGATTCCCCGCGGGCATCGCGCGGATCCCGCTCAACCTCACGCTGCTCAAGAGCTGCGACGTCTGCGGCGTCTTCTGGGGCGCATTCACCGCGCGGTTCCCCGAGCAGAACAAGAAGCACATCGACGAGCTGTTCGCGCTGCTCAAGGCGGGGAAGATCAACCCGCTGATCTCGGCGACGTTTCCGCTGGCGCGCGGGGGTGAGGCGATCCAGCTTCTCGCCGATCGCAAGGCCGTGGGTAAAGTCGTGGTGACGATGGCCGCGTGAACGTCCACAGAAGGGAAATGACGATGAAGCGCATCATTCTGGCAGCAACGGCAACCGCGGCGCTGGCCGCTGCGATCACCGCCGACGCGCGCACCGCGCGGCCGGTCGCCGCGCCGCCCCCCGCGTCTGCCGCGCAGATGGTGACGCTGCGCCAGGCGGCGATGGATATGTCCGCGGCGGTTGCGGGCGGGATCAAGGGCGCGGTCGAGCGCGGCGCGCCGCTCAAGTCGCAGGGTTTTGCCGCGCGCGGGCTCGCCAAGTGGGCGGGATCGCTGACCGCCGCGTTCGCCGCCGCCACCCCCGGCGTGCCGAGCCGTGCCAAGCCCGAAGTATGGAGCGACGCCGCCGGGTTCGCTGCGCGCGCCGCGACTTTCAAGGTGGCCGCCGACCAGCTTTCCGCAGCGATTGCCGCGGACGACCGGCCCGCATTCGATTCCGCCACCGCCGCGGTTTCGGCCTCTTGCAAGGGCTGCCACGATGCCTATCAGCTGCCCGCACCAGCTGGCGGCTGACCCCGCCCGTCTTTCAGGAACCAGACCATGACCACCTTCAACGATCGTGAACGCGCCTACGAATCGAAGTTCGCGCGCGATGAGGAAATGCTTTTCCGCGTCCATGCCCGCCGCAACCGCTTGGTCGGTCAGTGGGCGGCCGAACGCATGGGACTCAGCGCGGCCGAGGCCGAGGCCTATGCCAAGAGCGTGGTCCAGGCCGATTTCGAGGAAGCCGGGGACGAGGATGTCGTGCGCAAGCTGCTGGGCGATCTGGTCTCGGCAGGGGTCAATGTCGACGAGGCGGAAATTCGCGGCGCGATGGAAGCCAAGGAAGTCGAAGCCCGCCGCGCGCTGATGGGCGAGGCATAGGCCAAGCGGATGGCGATGCCCGCTGCCGAAATCGAAACGCTGATCGCCGCGGCGCTGCCTGGCGCGCGGGTGACGATCACCGATCTGGCCGGCGACGGCGATCACTATGCGGCGCATGTCGAAGCGCCGCAGTTCGCGGGAATGACCCGGATCGCGCAGCACAAGGCGGTCTACTCCGCTTTGGGCGGGCGGATGGGCGGGACGCTCCACGCCTTGCAACTGACCACCGCGGCTCCCACTTCCTGAGCGACGCCTTTATTTGCCGGATACTCTGCCCATGACCGATACCACTTCGCGCATCGCCGAAATCGTCCAGGGCCACGATGTGGTGCTGTTCATGAAAGGCACCCCGCTGTTCCCGCAGTGCGGATTTTCGAGCAAGGCGATCGCGATCCTCGACCATCTCGGCGTCGGCTACGAAGGCGTCGACGTGCTCCAGGACATGGACATTCGCCAGGGGATCAAGAGCTATTCCGACTGGCCGACGATTCCCCAGCTTTACGTCAAGGGCGAGTTCGTCGGCGGCAGCGACATCATGATGGAGATGTTCGAGGCGGGCGAGCTGCAGCAACTGATGGACGACGCGAAAGTCGCGCCCTCGGCCTGACGATCAATTCTGCGGTTGGGAGAGCGTCTCGGGGAGGCGGGGCCGCAGGAACCAGGGGAAGCGGCCCCGCCTCTATCGAGACTGCTTGGGGGTATCCCCTTCTATGCAGCAACCGTGCCAAACCCGGAAAACCCCCAGAAACGGCCCGTTTCCGCCCCATATCTGCGCCGCTCGAGCAGGGGCATGTAAGGTAATCCGACACCGGCCGCATCGGCCCTTTCCGCTTGGCAAGCCGGCCCGGTATCCGCATGGTCGGCCGATGACCGATCGCCCCGCCACCACCGCCAAACCCCCGGTCATCCCCGCCGCGACGGTGGTCATTTTTCGCAACGGCAACGCCGGTGCCCCGCCGCAATTGTTGATGGTCACGCGTTCGGCGACGATGAGTTTCGCCGGCGGCGCCGCGGTCTTCCCCGGCGGACGGATCGACCCTGCGGATCACGATCTCGCCGCGCAACTCGATCACGGGCTCGATCCCGATGAGGCTGCCGCGCGAATCGCGGCGATGCGCGAGACGCTCGAGGAAACCGGGCTGGCGATCGCCCTTACCGCCCCGGTCAGCGCCGACGAGGCAGCGCGTGCGCGCGCGATGCTGCTCGAGGCGACGGCGCTTGCCCCGGTGCTGGCGCAGTTCGGGTGGAAGCTCGATCTGGACAAACTGGTGCCGTTCGCGCGGTGGCTGCCCGATCTGCCGCATTCACGCGTGTTCGATACGCGCTTCTACCTCGCCGATCTCGGCACCGGCGCGGTCGAGATCACGGTCGACGATACCGAGAACACGCACTTGTTCTGGACCAGCGCGGCCGGCGCGCTGGCCAAGGCCGACAGCGGCCAGATCCAGGTGATCTTCCCCACCCGCCGCAATCTCGAGCGCCTAGCCCTGTTTCCCAGCTTCGCCGATGCCCGCAGCCACGCCGAGATCACCCCGAGCGAGACGATCACCCCGTGGGTCGTCACCGACCCCGAGGGCGCCCGCTGGCTGCACATCCCCGATCACCTCGGATATCCGATAACGCGCGAGCAGTTCGAGAACATCGGGCGGGGTTGAGCGGGGGCGCGGTCCGTCATCCCCGCGCAGGCCGGGACCAGAGCGTGCTGGCACCATCTTATCGCTCCGATCCCCGCGTTCGCGGGGGGTGACGAGGGCGGCTGACCGCAAGACCGAAATGGCGCGCCCGGCAGGACTCGAACCTGCAACTCCAAGCTTAGAAGGCTCGTGCTCTATCCAGTTGAACTACGGGCGCGTGGGCGCGGCATAGCCGCCTTTCCTGCGCGCGCAAATCGCTATAGGCTGGGGCGATGAGCGAACCGCTGACAACTCTCGACGCAGGCGGCAGTGCCCGCCGCCACTTTCGCTACTTCGATTATGTCATGGCCGCGTTCGTCACGATCCTGCTTCTGTCGAACCTGATCGGCGCGGGCAAGCGCGCGGTGCTCGACCTGCCGCTGGTCGGCCCCTGGCCGTTCAGCGCGGGCGTGCTGTTCTTTCCCGTATCCTACGTAATCGGCGACATCCTGACCGAGGTTTACGGTTTCGCCTATGCCCGCCGGTGCATCTGGGCGGGCGCGGCCTCGTTGCTGTTCATGGTGCTGATGTCGGTCGTCGTCGTCGCCTTGCCGCCCGATGCGGGGTGGACCGGACAAGCGGCATACGAGCAGGTCTTCGGCCAGACCCCGCGGATCGTGATCGCCTCGATTATCGCGTTTTGGGCTGGCGAATTCGTCAATTCCTATGTCCTGGCGCGGATGAAAATCTGGACCGATGGACGGATGCTGTGGACCCGCACGATCGGCTCGACCGTGTTCGGCCAAGCAGTCGACAGCGCGCTGTTTTATCCGCTCGCCTTTCTGTTCGCGGCGGGGTGGACGGGGGCGCAGGTCGCCCAGGTCGCACTCACCCAGTGGCTGCTCAAGGTCACCTGGGAAGTCCTGCTGACTCCGGTGACCTATGCGGTGGTCGGCTGGCTCAAGCGGCGCGAGGAGGTCGAGGTGTTCGACCGCGGAACCGACTTTTCGCCCTTCGCCCGGACCGGCAACCCAACCTGACCGCGGATCAATCCGCGATCAGGCCAATGGCGAGATAGACCAGCAGCAGGCTGCCGACCCCGAGCAAAGTGCCGACGACCCATGCAGCGCGCACCAGCGCGACGTCGATCCCGAAGTAGTCGGCGATCCCGGCGCTGACGCCCATGATCTTGCCGCGCTCGCGGTCCAGGTGGAATTTGCGTGCTGGGGCGCCGGCAGGCTCGTGGCGATCGAGCGCGCTCATGCGACCTGCACCGCGGCAGACGTGCGGGCGCCGGCGGTGTCGGCATGTGCGACGGGGACCGAGACGGTACCGCTGATCAGCACGAGCGAGAGCGCGAAGGCAGTGGTGGCGGCGGCGAAACGGGCGCCCAGATCGGTAATCGTGGTCATGATAAATCCCCTTGCGTGGTGGTCCGCGGCCGATGCCGTGGATATGCAGGTCTTTGCAGGGACCGTGCCAAACTGCGAAATTGGCCGAATTGCGCCAATGTCCTAACCGGGCCCGTTCATCTGCGCGAAAGCCAATCCGCAAGATTGGCGAAATTCGCCAACATTCGGTTTCGACCAATTCGACCGGGTCGCGTCGAGCATCTGGCGTGTCCGCGCCCATCGCTCTATCGACCCCGAACGATGTCGCTCGACCGGATCATCCTCTCCGATTTCCGCAACCACCGCGCCACCCGGCTCGAAGGCACGGCGCAGTTCAACCTGCTCGTCGGGGAGAACGGCGCGGGCAAGACCAACGTGCTCGAGGCGCTGTCGCTGCTTGCCCCGGGGCGCGGTCTGCGGCGTGCAGCGCTGCCCGAGATGGCCGGGCAGGACAGCGACGGCGGCTTCGTAGTGGGTGCGGACCTGGCCAGCGGCGCGGGCGAACCGGTGCGGCTGGGCACGGCCACCACAGCGGCCCAGCCCGCGCGCCGCCGCGTCCACGTCAACGGCGCCGAGGCACCCGCATTGCGGCTGGCCGAGTGGCTCTCGCTCGGTTGGCTGACCCCGGCGATGGACCGCCTGTTTGCCGAAAGCGCAGGCGCACGGCGGCGGTTCCTCGACCGGCTCGCGCTCGCGCTCGACCCGGCGCATGCGCGCTACGCGGCGCGGTATGAAGCCGCCCTGCGCGAACGCAACCGCCTGCTCGGCGATCCCCCCGAACCCGATCCGCGCTGGCTCGATGCGATCGAGGCGCAATTGGCCGAGGCCGGGGCCGCGCTCGCCGGGGGCCGCGCCGCGCTCGTCGGCGCGCTGTCGCAGGCGCTGGCGGCGCTGCCCGAGGGACCGTTTGCGCGCCCTGCCCTCGCCTATCGTGCTGGCGGGCCGCTCGCTAGCGATACGCTCGCCGCCGCGCTGGCCAGCGGTCGGCGCCGCGAACGCGCCGCCGGGCGCACGCTCACCGGGCCGCACCGCGATGAACTTGAGGTGACGCTCGCGGGCAAGGGTCAGCCCGCCGCGGCCTGCTCGACCGGAGAACAGAAAGCGATGCTGATCGCGATCACGCTCGCCCACGCGGCGCTGGCGGGGCGCGAGCGGCCGCAGGTTCTCCTGCTCGACGAGGTTGCCGCACATCTCGATCCGCTGCGCCGCGCCGCGCTGTTCGCACGGCTGCGCGAAGGTTCGGCACAAGTCTGGCTGACCGGGACCGAACGCGCGCCGTTTGCCGAGATCGCGGGCGAGGCCGCGGTCTGGCGGGTTACCGCGGGGATGGCGGAGCGGCTGGGGTAGGTGCCGGCTTAGCCGCTGGGTTAGGGAGGGCCGCCGTGACTTGCGCCGCAGTCGCCGCAACCAGCACCGCCACGCCCTGGCTGTTGGGATGGACATGATCGGCCTGGATCAGGGCCGGCCTGGCATAGACCGACTCCAGGAAGAACGGCACCAGCGGGACCCGATATTTGGCCGCGAGCGCGGGGTAGATCGCATCGAACGCATGCGCATAGGCCGCGCCGAGATTGGGCGGCGCGCGCATCCCCATCACCAGCGCCGGAATCTTGCGCCGGGCCAGTTCGGCCAGCATCGCGTCGAGATTGTCGCGCGTTTGTGCCGGGGGCAGCGCGCGCAGGATGTCGTTTCCGCCGAGTTCGAGAATGACGAGCGCGGGGGTCTGCGCCTGGCCGTCGAGCGCGAACGCAAACCGCTCGCGCCCCGCCGCCGTGGTATCGCCCGAAACCCCCGCGTTGACCATCTGCGCGGCGATGCCCTTGGCCCGCAGCGCGGCTTCGAGGCGCGCGGGGTAGCTTTGTCCGGGGCCAAGGCCATAGCCCGCGAACAGGCTGTCGCCGAACGCGAGGATGTTGACGGACGCACTGGACGGTGCGGCAGCCGCCGCGGTGCCGGCGACAACCGGGGCGGGCGCAGCCGCCTTGCCGCATCCGCCCAGCGCCACCACGGCGCCACAAACCGCGACAATTAAACACCGTTGCATCGTGCAACTCTCCTTGCTGCCCGCCCCTAACTCGTGCCATCGCGCGGCGGTGACAAGTCCCTTGATCAGCGCTCGCCAGATTACCCTGACCCTGGGCAACGGCGCGGCCGCGGTGCCGATCCTGCGCGGGATCGACCTCGATGTCCCCACGGGTGAAACGCTGGCGCTGCTCGGCCCGTCGGGATCGGGCAAAAGCTCGCTGATGGCGGTGCTGTCGGGGCTCGAACGCGCCAGCGGCGGCGCGCTGAGCGTGTCCGGGGCCGATTTCGCCGCGCTCGATGAAGATGCGCTGGCGCTGGCCCGGCGCGGGCGCATCGGGATCGTCCTCCAGGCGTTCCACCTCCTCCCGACGATGACCGCGCAAGAAAACGTCGCGACCCCGATGGAACTTGCCGGCACCGCCGATGCATGGCGCCGCGCAGCGGCCGAGCTTGGCGCGGTCGGGCTCGCCCACCGCCTGACGCACTACCCCGCCCAGCTTTCGGGCGGCGAGCAGCAGCGCGTCGCCATCGCGCGGGCCACGGCGCCGCGCCCCGCGCTGATCTTTGCCGACGAGCCCACGGGCAACCTCGATGCCGCGACCGGGGCGCAGATCGTCGATCTGTTGTTCGCGCGCCGTGCCGAGAGCGGGGCGACGCTGATCATCATCACCCACGACGCCGCCCTCGCCGCGCGCTGCGACCGGGTGGTGACACTGGCCGACGGGCGCATCGCCAGCGACGAGCATACGGGCCCATGACGACCGGGCCCATGACGACCGGGACGATTACGACCGGGCCCATGACGACCGGGGCCTGGGCAACCGCGTGGCGGATCGCCCGCCGCGATCTCAACTTGCGCTTTCGCGGGCTGCGCCTGCTGCTCGTCTGCCTGGCGCTCGGGGTCGGCGCGCTGGCCGCGATCGGCACGCTGACCGGGGCGATCGAGCGCGAGCTGTCGTCGCGCGGCTCGACCATCCTGGGCGGTGATATCGAAGTCGCGGTGTGGCAGCGCGCCGCGACCGCGCCCGAACTGGCGGCACTGACCAGGGCGGGCCGCGTCTCGGCGGGAACGCGGATGCAGGCGATGGCGAGCACGCCCGCCGGCGCCGCGGTCCCGGTCGAGCTCAAGGCGGTCGACGGCGCGTATCCGCTGGTAGGCAAGCTACGCCTTGCCGATGGCCGCAGCGTCGGCGCGCCCCCTGCGGGCAGCACCTGGCTGGCGAGCGGTGCGGCCGACCGGCTCGGAGTCGAACCCGGCGCAATCATCGCCATCGGCGGCGTGCCGCTGCGCGTCGGCGGGATCATCGCCGATGAGCCCGACCGGCTCGGCGAAGGGTTCACCCTGGGCCCGGTGGCGATTGTCGGGGCAGATCTGCCGCGCGCTGCGGGGCTGACCGCGCCCGGCGCGATGTACCGCAGCAAGTACCGCGTGGCCTTGCCGCGGGGCGCGAACCCGCTGGCGATCGCGGCACAGCTCAAGGCGCAGTTTCCGTCGTCGGGCTTCGAGATCCGCACCCGCGACAAGGCTTCCCCCGGCGCCGAACAGTTCGTCACGCGGATGGGCCAGTTCCTGATCCTCGTCGGGCTGGCGGCGCTGGCGATATCGGGCATCGGCATCGGCGGCGGGGTCGCCTCGTACCTCGAGGCGCGGCGCGCGGGGATCGCCACGTTCAAGATCCTCGGCGCGACCAGCGGCGACATCGCGCGGATCTACACCCTCCAGATCGCGGTCGCGGCGCTGGCCGGGTCGGTGATCGGGCTGATCGCCGGGGTGGCGGTGACCCCCTTGCTCGGCAAGGCGCTGGGCGCGCTGCTGCCGGTGGCGCCGGGACTGGTGATCGACGGGGCGGCACTCGCGAGCGCGGCCGCTTACGGGTTGCTGGTGGCGTTCGTGTTCGCCGCACCGCCGCTGCTGCGCGCGCGGTCGTTCCCGGCGATGGCGCTGATGCGCGCACGCGTGTCGCCGCTGGGCCGGGCCGCACGCGATGCGTTGATCGCGGTGGCGCTGGGGATCGCCGCGATCGTCGCACTGGCGCTCGCCCGCGCCGCGCAGCCGCTGCTCACCGCCGGGTTCCTGGCGGGCGTGGCGGCTTTGCTCGCTGTCCTGACCGGGCTGGGCGCGGCGATCCGCTGGGGCGCGGCGCGGCTGCCCAGGCCGCGCAACCCGGTGCTGCGCGCGGCACTTGCCAACCTTTACCGCCCCGGCGCGCAGACCGGCGCGCTGGTGACCGCGCTGGGCTTCGGGCTATCCGCCTTCGTGATGCTCGCGGCGGTCCAGACCAGCCTCGATCGCAATATCATGGCGCGGGTGCCGCAGCGCGCGCCCGATTACTTCGTGCTCGACGTGCCCGGCGCGCAGACCGGCGCGTTCGTCGCCGCGATCAAGGCCGAGAGCCCTGCGGCGCGGGTCCGCCTGGTGCCCGCGCTGCGCGGGGCGATCCTTGCCTATGGTCCGCCGGGCCGCATGATCCGCGTCGCCGACCTCAAGGCCATCCCCGACGATGCCTGGCCGCTCAAGGGCGAGCGCGGGCTGACGTATTCGGAAGCCGTGCCCGAGGGCAACGCGGTCACCGCCGGGCACTGGTGGCCCGCGGGCTATGCCGGGCCGCCGCTGGTCTCGATCGACGAGAAACTGGCAAAAGTCCTCGATCTCAAGCTCGGCGACCGGCTGACGATCGGCCTCCTCGGGGTCGAGCGCAGCGCGACGATCGCCTCGTTCCGGCGGATCGACTGGGATTCGCTGGGGTTCAACTATGTCCTGGTGTTTTCGCCCAACACCTTGGCGGGGGCACCGCACAGCTTTGCCGCGACGATCAACCTGCCCGCGGGCAGCGCCAAGAAGCCGCTGCTCCAGCGCCTGGTCCGCGATTTTCCCGCCAGCTCGGTGATCGAGGTCGGCGGGGTGCTGCGCGATGCGCGCGCGCTGCTGTCGCAGATGAACATCGCGATCCTGGCGGCGGCGTCGATCGCGGTGCTGGCGGGGATCGCGGTCCTGCTCGGAGCGATCGCCGCAGCGCGCGCCAGCCGGCTTTACGACAATGTCATCCTGCGCGTGTTCGGCGCGAGCCGGCGGCAGCTCCTGGCGCTCCAGCTCGCCGAGTTCGGCGCGCTGACGCTCGTCCTGGCGGTGGTCGCGCTGGCGCTGGGCAGCGGGATCGCGTGGGGGATCATCGTCGAACTGTTCGGGTTCGACTGGCTGCCCGACTGGCCGCGGGTGCTGGCCACGCTGGGCGGCGGGCTGGTGCTGGTGCTCGGCTTCGCGCTCGCCGGATCGCTGCCCCTGCTGCGCGCACGCCCGGCCCAGGCGCTACGCGAACTGTGAACGGTCAGGGCGCGGCGGTGTCCGGGACGCGGTGATCGTCCGCGCGCGGATCGGGGCCATACTGGTTGGTCGCGGGCGTACCCGGACGGCACAGCACGATCAGCATCACCGCGCTGGCGAGCACGCCGACCACCGGGATCAGCGAAAGTGCGGCGAACAGCAGCGTGAACCACGCCGATATGCCGCGATCGTGGAGCCGGCGGATGGTCACTGCCAGGATCGGGACGAACGCGACCAGCAGCCACAGCGCCAGCCCGCCCGCGCCGATTTGGACCAACGGTCCGTATGCCGGGCGCAGCGCGGGGACGATCGCCGGCGCGTTCAGCGGATCGTATTCGAACCCGCCCGCGCGCATCGTCGCCACGCATCCCGCATAGACCGCTAGGTTGAGCAGCGTGAACTGCCAGTATTCCTTGCGCCGCGAACGTCCGGCGAAATCGGCATAGCGGCGGAACGGCAGGAACATCCAGGTCAGCACAGGGTCTCTCCTCCCGTCGACCGAAACTGCGATCGGTCCGGGGACGCGGGCCGAACGCAGGCATTACAAACGAAAAAGGGGACCACGGATGGCCCCCTTGATCGAAGTCGACGAATGCGCCGCCTCAGAACTTGAAGCGCGCTGCCACACCGTAAGTGCGCGGCTGGTTGACGTAACCCGAGATCGACTGGCTCTGCGCGACCGAATCGAAGATATCGGCGACGTAGCGCTGGTTGAGCAGGTTGCGGCCCCACACCGACAGTTCCAGCCCGTTGTGGAGCTGGTAGGTCAGCGACCCGTTGAGATCCTGTACATCGTGGCGGAACGGCTGCGCCGCGATCCGAGCAGGTGCATAGTTCGGCGTGCCGTTGGGATTGGTGCCGATGTAGTTGAGCAGACCGGCTTCGACCTGCACCGGCGATTCGTAATGGAAATCGGCGGCCAGGATGAAGTGGTCGTCGTTCGCCAGCGGCTGGTTGTACTGGATCCCGAAAGTCGCGCCGAGCTGCGGAATGTTGCCGACCCGCGTCCCCGAAATATCCCCGAACGCCGAATTGGTGAACTTGTCGTACTTGGGGTCGAGATAGGTCATCGCCAGCGACAGCGTCAGTTCGCGGGTCGGGTTGACCCGGCCATCGAACTCGACGCCGAGCGTCGACTGTTTATCGGCGTTCGACAGGATAAACCCGACCCCGGTGAAGGTGTTGGTCTGGAAATCCTTGATCGACTGCTTGAAGAACGTGAGGTTGGCCGAGGCATAACGCCAGTTGCCCTTGATCCCGAGCTCGAGCACCCGCGACTTTTCAGGCCGCGCGAACCGCGAACCGCTGGCCAGGTTGGTCAGGCCGAGACCCGCCGCGTTGATCGAGACGAGATCGGCCGGAGTCGGCTTGCTGTCGCGCGAAAGGTTGAACGAGCTCGCCTTGAACCCGGTCGAATAGCTGAGATAGGCGTTGATGTGATCGGTAACTTCGACCGCAAGCCGTGCCGTATACGACCAGTTGCCGTCGCGGGTTCTGCCGCTCTCGATCGCGTTGGGAATGTTGAGGAAAGGCGGCTGGAACTGAAGCGGACGCAGACCCAGGAACGAGTTGACCGCGGGATTGGCGGCGTTGGCGTTGGCAAATGCGGTGACCCCGGCGTTGATCGCACCGAAAATCGCGGGCTGAGCTCCGGCAAACGCGCCGATTTCCGCCGCCGACGCGCCCCGGCCCAGGCCGAGCGCTGCGCCGACCTGGTTGGAGATGCCGATGGTGCGCACTGCACCGGCGCCTGCGGTCACCAGATTGACTGCCGAGAACTTGTCCGTGCTGACGGTCTGTGAGCGAACGTCCTTGGAATCGTGTGTGTAGTTCGCGCCGAAGGTCAGCGTGACGCGATCGATCGGCTTGAAATCGACCTGCCCGAAGCCCGAGTACGACTTGTCGTCCTGGTAGAAGTGATTGAAGATGCCCTGGCCCTGGGCGAAGTACGAACCCGGCGCAGCGCCGAACAGGCTCTCAAGCGTTGCCGCGCTCAGCCCGTTGGCCGAAAGCAGCACGTTGATGTAGTTGCGGAACTGCGATCCGTAGATAATCTGATCGGCGGTATCGACCTTCTCCTTGAAGAAGTAGCCGCCGAGGATGAAGTTGATCGGCCCCTGGAGGTCGCTCGCAACGCGCACTTCCTGCGTGAAGGTCTTGAGCTTGGCCTGGCCGATGTTGGCGCCCGAGGCGATGTCGGCGCTGGTGAAATCGACATCCTGGTTGGCGTTGATCTTGGTCTGGCGATAGGCGGTGATCGAGGTCAGCGTCAGCGGGCCGGCGGTGTAGTCGATCTGCCCGGAAAAGCCGAAGTTCTCGACTTTGCTGAACGGAACCGTGCTGCTGTAGACCTGGTTGTTGAACGGGGTGCGGAAGTCGTTGAGCTTGCCGCCCACCGCGATGACCGCGCCGGTCGCCGCCGAAGTGCGCAAGTTGGAAACGCCGCAGCAAACTTCGTCGAGCCGGTCGTAATCGCCGATGAGGCGGACCTTGAGGGCGTCGGTCGGTTCGAACAAAAGCTGGCCGCGGACGAAGTAGCGGTTGCGGTTGTTGACCTTGGTCCCGGTGCCAAGGTCGCTGAGGTAGCCATCGCGGCGATTGTAACCGGCGGCCAGGCTGGCGGCCACGGTGCTGCTGATCGGGCCGGTGACGACGCCCTTGACGACCACTGCGTTGAAGTTGCCGTACGATGCTTCGACGTTGCCGCCGAACTTGAACTGCGGCAGCCGCGTGATGATCGAGATAACGCCGGCCGATGCGTTCTTGCCGAACAGCGTGGACTGCGGCCCGCGCAGCACTTCGACGCGCTGGATGTCGGGAAGATCGCTGATCTGCGCGATGGCGCGGCTGCGATAGACGCCGTCGACGAACACCGCGACCGACGGCTCGAGGCCGAGGTTGTTGCCGCTCGTGCCGAAGCCGCGGATGGCATAAGTCGTGGCGAACTGGCTCTGGCTCTGGCTGACGCGGAGCGAGGGGACGACCGACTGGAGATCGGTGATGTCGCGGATCTGGGCGCGCTCGATCGTTTCGGCGGTGGTCACCGAGACCGCGACCGGGGTGCTCTGCAGCGTCTGTTCGCGCTTGGTCGCGGTGACGATGATTTCGTTGCCGGTCTGCTCATCGGCGGCAGGCGCGCGATCGGTGGCGGGTTGGGCTTCGTTCGACGGAGCGGTCTGCGCGAAGGCGACCGACGGAATGGCCAGGCCGATGACCGCGACGCTGCCGTAAAGCGCGATGCGGGCAGATTCCGAGAATCCGGCTACGATAGCTTTCATATTCAAGCACCTCTCTCTAATTCCGAAAGGTGTGCCGTCCAGCGCGCCACTAACCATCGGTTCGCCGCCGCCATAGAAATAGTGGCGAATCCGCACAATGGGGAATCGCGTAGGTTTATGCTTGTCGCGCCCCCTGTTGCGCTTTGGACACAGGCAGCTTCTAACCCCCGTCTGGCGACGGCATACTTGCTGCACCGCCGCATTTGAGCTAGGGGCGCGCCCAACGCCGGTCCGCTGCACGCGCGCCCGCCCCGCTACCGAAAGCATCAACGCATGTCCGCCGCTCTGGCCTTACGCAATATTGCCATCATCGCCCACGTCGACCACGGCAAGACCACGCTCGTCGATCAACTGTTCCGCCAGTCGGGCACCTTCCGCGACAACCAGCGCGTGGAAGAACGCGCGATGGATTCCAACGACCTGGAAAAAGAGCGCGGGATCACCATCCTGGCCAAGTGCACCAGCGTCGAGTGGGACGACCACCACGGCACGACCACGCACATCAACATCGTCGATACCCCCGGCCACGCCGACTTCGGCGGCGAGGTCGAGCGGATCCTGAGCATGGTCGACGGCGTGATCCTGCTGGTCGACAGCAGCGAAGGCGCGATGCCGCAGACCAAGTTCGTGACCGGCAAGGCGCTCGCGCTCGGGCTCAAGCCGATCGTCGTGGTCAACAAGATCGACCGCCAGGACGGCCGCGCGCAGGAAGTGCTCGACGAAGTGTTCGACCTCTTCGTCAGTCTCGATGCCAACGACGAGCAGCTCGATTTCCCCGTGCTCTACGCCTCGGGCCGCAATGGCTATGCCTCGGACGACATGGACGCGCGCGAGGGCGACCTGACCCCGCTGTTCGCCAAGATCGTCGAGCATGTCCCCCCGCCCGCCGCCGATTTCGACGGGCCGTTCAAGTTCCTCGTTACCCTGCTCGACCGCGACAACTTCCTCGGCCGCATCCTGACGGGCAAAGTCCAGTCGGGCACGATCAAGGTCAATTCGCCGGTCCACGCGCTCGATAACGACGGCAAGATCGTCGAGACCGGCCGCGCGTCCAAGATCATGGCGTTCCGCGGGCTCGAGCGCGTCCCCGTGGACGAAGCGCGCGCGGGCGACATCATCTCGATCGCCGGGCTGACCACCGCGACCGTTTCCAACACCATCGCCGATCCTTCGGTAACCGAACCGCTCCACGCCCAGCCGATCGATCCGCCGACGCTGTCGATGCGCTTTTCGGTCAACGATTCGCCGATGGCGGGCCGCGAGGGCACCAAGGTCACCAGCCGGATGATCCGCGACCGCCTGTTCCGCGAAGCCGAGTCCAACGTCGCCATCAAGGTGACCGAGGCCGCCGATCGCGACAGCTTCGAGGTTGCGGGCCGCGGCGAGCTTCAACTCGGCGTCCTGATCGAGACGATGCGCCGCGAAGGCTTCGAGCTTGGCATCAGCCGCCCGCGCGTGCTGTTCCGCGAAGACGAGAACGGCAAGCGGACCGAGCCGTACGAAACCGTCGTGATCGACGTCGACGACGAATATTCGGGCACGGTCGTCGACAAGATGAACCAGCGCAAGGGCGAGATGACCGACATGCGCCCGTCGGGCGGCGGCAAGACCCGGATCACCTTCAGCGCGCCTTCGCGCGGGCTGATCGGCTATCACGGCGAGTTCCTGTCCGACACGCGCGGCACCGGGATCATGAACCGGTTGTTCGAGAAGTACGGTCCGCACAAGGGCCCGATCGAAGGCCGCAAGAACGGCGTCCTGATCTCCAACGGCGTCGGCGAGGCCAACTCCTATGCGCTCGGTCCGCTCGAAGAACGCGGGATCCTGTTCGTCGGCCACGGCGAGGCGCTCTACGAGGGCATGGTGATCGGCGAGAACGCCAAGCCGGACGACCTCGAGGTCAATCCGATGAAGACCAAGGCGCTGACCAACTTCCGCGTGAGCGGCAAGGACGATGCGATCCGCCTGACCCCGCCCAAGAAGATGACGCTGGAACAGGCGATCGCCTATATCGACGACGACGAGATGGTCGAAGTCACCCCCAAGTCGATCCGCCTGCGCAAGGCGCTGCTCGACCCGAACGAGCGCAAGCGCGCCGGGCGCAAGAAGGAAGCCGCGTAACCCCGCGCGCTTTCGATCCGAGAACCCATACCAAAAGGGCGGCCCCGCAAGGAGCCGCCCTTCTTGTTCGAACCGGGTTCAGCCGATCAGAAGTGGAAACCCACCGTCGCGCGGAAGGTGTGGAAATCGTAGCGGGTGTCCGACGGGCGCGCGTTGACGCCCCCGGCGAGCACGAACGGGTTGGTCGCCCCCGCGGTGCCGGTGCCGATCCCGACCGAGTACTTGTTGTCGTTATAGCGGTTGTAGAGATACTCCATCCCGATCGACAGGTTGTGGGTGAGCATCAGTTCGGCGCCGCCGCCGGCCTGCCAGCCCCAGACCATCTTGCCGTCGTTGTTCGGGGTGAAGCTGTTGGCGGTGTTGGTGGTCGTGAAGTCGTGATCGACCCGGGCATAGCTGCCCCCGCCCGTCGCGTAGATCAACCCGCGGCCATCGCCCGGGCTGATCCCCAGACGCGCACGCGCCGAGATCGCATAGTCGATCCCGCGGGTGAAGCTGTAGCCTGCCGGGGTCGTGCTGAACGCGGTGGTGGATTCGGTCGACTGGTTCTTGCTGCCCTCGACCAGGACACCGCCGACGATGCTTCCGAAACGCTTGTCGACGCCGATGCGCCCTGCGTATTCGATGTCGTCGTTATCCTTGGTGCACGGGGTCACCGCGTTCGAGTTGAGCGTCGAGCTGCCTTTGCAGAAGCCGGGCGAAAACGCGTTGGCGCCGGTGCTGGTGACGACGGTATCGCCGAACGAACCGTTCTGCCCGTTGTCGAATACGACGGTGTTGGCGCCGCTGACAGCATGGGTCGAAAGCCCGACCGAGCCGGCGACATAGACGCCGTCGAACGTGGTGCGGGCAGGATCGTTATCCTGCGCCAGAGCCGGCGTCGCCAGCGTGCCCAGCGCTGCGGCGCCGAAGAGCAACTTCTTGTTGATGAACATCAATTCGATCCTTGTATCGTTTGCGACCGAGGGCGTTTGCGCCTTCCCCGCGGATACGTTTCACGAGCGTTTCGGGACCACGGCTCGTCGTGTTTGCGCAAAACAATTGTCCGCCGCGGTCCGATCGTTGCTGCAGTGCAACACTTTCTGACGCCCCGATGAACAGCGCGCTGCCTTGCATTCATCTTGTCAGGCGCTAGGCGAAAAGCATGGACACCGCCGACCTCCGCATCGCCTTGTTCAGCGGCAACTACAATTACGTCCGCGACGGCGCGAACCAGGCGCTCAACCGGCTGGTCGGCTACCTGATGCGCGAAGGCGCCAAGGTCCGCGTCTATGCGCCCAAGGTCGAAAAGCCCGCGTTCCCCTCGATGGGCAAGCTGGTTGGGGTGCCGTCTCTGGCGATCCCGGGGCGCGGCGAATACCGCTTTCCGCTGATGCTTTCGCCTGGCGCGCGGCGCGATCTGGCCGAGTTCGCGCCCAACATGATCCATGTCTCGTCGCCCGATATCGTCGGGCACCGCGCGGTGAGCTGGGCGCGCAACCGCTTCGTGCCCGTGCTGGGTTCGGTGCACACCCGCTTCGACACCTATCCGCGATATTACAACATGGCGTGGCTCGAACCGGCGATGACCGCGGCGTTGCGCCGGTTCTACCGCCGCTGCGACGCGCTCGTCGCGCCGTCGGAATCGATGGCGCAGGTGCTGCGCGACGAGCGGATGAACTACGACATCACGATCTGGTCCCGCGGGGTCGATCGCGAAATCTTCAACCCTGGACGGCGCGACAACGCCTGGCGCCAGTCGCTGGGCATCGCCGACGACGAGATCGTCGTCGGGTTCCTGGGCCGGCTGGTGATGGAAAAGGGGCTCGACGTGTTTTCGGATACGGTGGACGAACTGCGCCACCGCGGCATTGCCCACCGCGTGCTGATCGTGGGCGAAGGCCCCGCGCGCGAATGGTTCGAGGCGCGGCTACCGCACGCGGTGTTCGCAGGGTTCCAGGGCGGCGGCGATCTCGGCCGCGCGGTGGCGAGCATGGATATGCTGTTCAATCCCTCGATCACCGAGACATTCGGCAACGTCACGCTCGAGGCGATGGCCTGCGGGCTGCCGGTGGTGGCGGCCGCCGCGACGGGCAGCGAAAGTCTGGTCGACGACCATGCCTCGGGCCGGCTGATCCGCCCCGGCGCGGTCCACAATTTCGCGGAGGCGCTGCGCTGCTACATCGAAGACCCCGAACTCCGCCGCCGCCACGGCGATTGCGGCGAAAAGCGCAGCCTCGATTTTTCGTGGGACCGGATCAACCAGGCGGTCGCCGCGACCTACCTGCGGCTGATCCGGACAAAAGCGCGGATGCGGGGATAGGCCACGCCGTCATTTCCGCGAACGCCGGAACCCAGGGCGTCGGCCCGCCAAGCACTCCATGTTACCGCCTTCGCGCAAATGCGCGGATTTGCAGGATCAGCCCAGCACTCCGCGCAGGTTCATCCGCCGCGCAAACCACCAGAACAGGACGATCGCGCCGAGGATCACCAGCGGCAGGACTGCCCCCGCGCCGCTCATTTCGGGCGAGCGGTGCGTGAACTGATAGGCGAAGCTGATGATCGCGCCGGCCAGCGAGAGCAGATAGGCGGTTGCCGCGTGGCGCGATTTGGCAAGGAACAGCAGCGCTCCGGCGAGCGAGCCCCACACCCCCGTCGCCCAGGCGGCGACGGCCCAGACCGGCAGGCTGTCGAGCATCGCGACCACGCTTGGCTTGAACTGCGCCAGATAGGCGGGATCGCGCAGCTGGCTCATCGTATAGTCATAGGCGCCAAACGCATTCCACAACACCGCGAGAATTCCGACGATCCAGAACGACGGCGGCGGCGCGGTCCGTACAGCGGGACGGGTTTCGATGTCTGTCATGGCTCTCCCCCAAAAGGAACGGCGGCCCTTGGGGGAGAGTATCATGTTTGCCAGCGCGCGCGAAATCGCGGCGCTAAACGCTTACAGGCGTTCGATCTTCTGGGCCGCCTCGTCGAGGATTTCGGCGACCTTGTGGACCGTGTCGCGGTCGAAATCGCCATCCGCGGCACGGTGGCGCAGCGCGGCGAACAGGTTGCCCACCGCACGCGCGATCGGCGGGGCCTTGTGCTGTTCGTCTTCCTCGCCGCGGGCGGTGAGGCGGGCGATGAGTTTGGCCGCTTCATCGGCGCGTTCGGCCAGTTCGGCGGAACCGGTCGGGGTGACCGCGAACGCCTTGCGCGGGCTGCCGTCCTCGGCATGTTCGGCGATTGCGCCTTCATCGGTGAGCAGGCTCAACGTCGGGTAGACCACGCCGGGACTCGGCGCGTAGGCGCCGCCGGTCAGTTCCTCGATCGCCTTGATCAGCTCATAGCCGTGGCGCGGAGCCTCTGCGATCAGATGGAGCAGGACCAGGCGCAGTTCGCCGGACCCGAACATCCGCCGACGCCCGCCCCGGCCATCGCGCCCACCGGGTCCGCGGCGCGGGGGCGGTCCGGCCCCGTCGTCGAGGTCCCACGAGATCGGCCCCCAGGTTCCGCGGCGACCGGCAAAAGCCATCGCCGCCATCGGCCAGATTGCGCGGGCCGCATTGCGGGCCCCTTCGCGCCTGGCATCGCGGCTTCCATTTCGGTCGCCACCGCGGGCCCCATCACGGGCTCCATCGCGGCCATCCGGGCCGCATCCATGCATTCTCATGTTGTAAGTTCCTTTCATGATGGGTCTAAGATATATCTTAGTTGCAACTTAACAAGCCCCTTTCGATCGACCGGTGCAAATTTTCCCGCGATGCCTATCTTGCCGGGATGGCCGACCTGTTTGCCGATGACCTTCCCGCGCAAAGCGCACCCGAGCCGGCGCGCGATGACGCGCCGCTCGCCGACCGGCTCCGCCCGCGCACGCTCGGCGAAGTGGTCGGACAGGAACATCTGACCGGACCCGAAGGCGCGATCGGGCGGATGGTCGCGGCGGGGCGCCTCTCGTCGATGATCCTGTGGGGTCCGCCGGGCACGGGCAAGACCACGATCGCACGGCTGCTCGCGGCAGCGGTCGGCATGCGCTTCCACGCAGTCAGCGCGGTGTTTTCGGGCGTGGCCGACCTCAAGAAGGCTTTCGCCGAAGCCGATGTCGCGGCCAAGGCCGGTCAGCGCACGCTGTTGTTCGTGGACGAAATCCACCGCTTCAACCGCGCCCAGCAGGACGGCTTTCTCCCGTTCGTCGAGCGCGGCACGGTGACGCTGGTCGGCGCGACGACCGAGAATCCGAGCTTCGCGCTCAACGCCGCGCTGCTCAGCCGCGCACAGGTGCTTATTCTCCACCGGCTCGACGCGGCTGCGCTCTCGGTCCTGCTGGCGCGGGGCGAGGCGCTCGAGGGACCCTTGCCCCTGACCCCCGAAGCGCGCGAGGCGCTGGTAGCCGCCGCCGACGGCGACGGGCGGTTCCTGCTCAACCAGGCCGAGACGCTTTACGCCGCCAAGCTGTCCCAGCCGCTCGATCCCGCGGCGCTTGGCAGCTTCCTCCAGCGCCGCCTCGCGGTCTACGACAAGGACCGCGACGGGCACTACAACCTGATTTCCGCGCTCCACAAGGCGCTGCGCGGATCGGACCCGCAGGCCAGCCTGTATTACCTCGCGCGGATGCTGACCGCGGGCGAGGAGCCGCTGTACCTGCTGCGGCGGCTGGTCCGCTTTGCCAGCGAGGACATCGGGCTGGCCGATCCGCAGGCGCTGGTCCAGTGCCTCGCCGCCAAGGACGCCTACCAGTTCCTCGGCTCGCCCGAGGGTGAACTCGCGGTGGTTCAGGCGTGCCTCTACTGCGCCACCGCGCCCAAATCGAACGCCGCCTACGTGGCGCAGAAGGAATCGTTCGCGAGCGCGCGCGAAACCGGCAGTCTTGCCCCGCCCGCGCACATCCTCAATGCCCCGACCAAGCTGATGAAGGACATCGGCTACGGCAAGGGCTATGCCTACGATCACAATGCCGAGGACGGCTTCTCCGGCGCCGACTACTGGCCCGAGGGGATGGAACCGCAAGCCTACTACCGCCCGGTCGAACGCGGGTTCGAACGCCAGGTGATCGAGCGGATGGAATGGTGGGACAAGAAGCGCCGCGAGACGCGCGGGGATGCCGGCTGACAGGGCGCCGCTTTGCTGCAACCGCCGCGTTCGACTGGTCGGGCGCGGTCGGCGAGCGCACCAAGGGCATTGCGCTGGCCGTCAAGCACGGCGATGCCGCCGCCGCGCTGCTCGAGCCTCCCGGGGCCTGGAGCCGCGCCGCCGCTCTCGCCTGGATCGAGGCGCGGATCGCGGCGCACGACGACATCCTCGTCGGCATCGACGTCTCTGCCGGGCTGCCGTTTGCCGATTGCGGCGCCTACTTCCCCGGATGGGACGCGGGCCCGCCCGACGCGCGCGCGCTGTGGGCGCTGGTCGAGAAACTCAGCGCCGCGGATCCGCACTACGCGGCCAGCGGGTTCGCCCACCATGCCGAAGCCGCGCGCTATCTGCGCCGCCCCGGCCTGCTCGGCGATCGCTATGGCAGCGCGATCTCGGGCCGGCTCCGCGTCACCGAGCAGACGAGCCGCGCGCGCGGTATTGCCAATCCCTATTCGAGCCTCAACCTCGTCGGCGCGGCGCAAGTCGGCAAGGCCAGCTTCACCGCGATGCGCCTATTGCACCGCCTGGCAGGACGCATTGCGATCTGGCCGATGGACCCGGTGCCCGCGCACGGCCCGGTGCTGGTCGAAATCTACACCAGCATCGCCGCGGTCGCGCTCGGGCTGCGGCGCGGGCGGACCAAGCTGCGCGATCACGCCGCGCTTGCCGCTTTGTTTGCCGCCGCGGGCGAGCCGATCCCCGCTCAGCACGCCCGCACCGACGATCACGCCCACGATGCGCTCATCACCGCCGCGTGGCTCGCCCGCGCGCATCACGATCCGGCATTGTGGCACCCCGCCGCGCTCACCCCTGCGCTCGCGCAGACCGAGGGCTGGACCTTTGGCGTGCCGTGACGCAAAGCGCATTTTCAACCGGGCCGGCTTAGCTCAGTTGGTAGAGCACCTGATTTGTAATCAGGGGGTCAGGGGTTCGAATCCTCTAGCCGGCACCAATTTTTTTCCCGCGCGGAGGCTCCAATGCTCGCCGATATGCTTGAGCGCTTGTTCGACGCCCACCTCGATGACGCTGCGCTCGCCCGTGCTGCCCAAGGCGAATGGCTCGGCGCTGCGTGGGACGAGATCGCCGCGAACGGCTTGCCGCTCGCACTGCTGAGCGATGACCGGGGCGGGTTCGGACTGAGCGCGGCGGAAACCGGAGAAGTTCTGCGGCTGCTCGGACGCCGCGCGGTACCGCTGCCGGTTGCAGAGACCATGGCCGCCAACCGCCTTCTGGCGGCGGCCGGATTGCCGCTGGCCGAGGGCGCGGCGGGGCTGGCCGAGGGCGGGACGATCGCCGGGGGCCGGCTCACCGGCACCGCAAGCCGCGTCGCCTGGGCAGACAAGCTCGAATGCCTCGCGCTCAGCGTCGGCGGCCGGCTCTACCGCGTCCCGCGCGCGGGGTGGACGATTGCGGAGGCTGAACACGCACTGACGGGTGAGCCGCGCGAAACCATCACGTTCGATTGGGCTGCGGATGAAGGCGCCCCGCTCGCTCACGATCTTCTCGCCGAGGGCGCCGCGATCCGCGCGTTCCAGATTGCCGGCGCGCTCGAGGCCGCGCTCGACCTGACGCTGGCGCACACCTCGACCCGGGTGCAGTTCGGCAAGCCGCTCGCCAGGTTCCAGGCGGTCCAGCACGAGCTTGCCAAGCTCGCGGGCGAACTCGCCTGCGCCACGGCCGCCGCCGACCTGGCGGGCGAGGCACTGGCGCGCGGGGATCTCGCCGGGGTCGCCGCGGGATCGCTGCGCGCGCGTGAGGCTGCGGGCAACGGCGCCTCGATCGCCACGCAGATGCACGGCGCGATCGGCTTCACCCGCGAATACCCGCTCCACCGCCACACCACCGCGCTGTGGACGTGGCGCGACGAGTTTGGCGGCCAGGTCCACTGGGCCCGGCTGCTGGGCAAGGCCGCGCTGGCGGCCGGGGCGGATGGATACTGGCCGATGGTGACTTCGCTATGACCGCGATCCCTTTCCCCTCGCCCCCTGCCGACACCGCCGCGGTCACCGCGCTACGGAGCGAATTCCGCGGCTTCCTCGCCGAACAGCTCAAGGACCGCACCCCGCGCCAGCGTTCGGACAACTGGTACGGGTTCGACCGCGGGTTCAGCCGCGCGATGGGCCAGGCCGGATACCTCGGGATGACCTGGCCCAAGCAATACGGCGGGCACGAACGCAGCGCGTTCGAACGCTATGTCGTGGTCGAGGAATCGCTCGCCGCGGGGGCTCCCGTCGGCGCGCACTGGATCGCCGACCGCCAGAGCGGACCATCGATCATCAAGTACGGGACGCAGGCGCAGAAGGACCTGCTCTTGCCGCAGATCGCCGCGGGCCAGGCCGCATTCTGCATCGGGATGAGCGAGCCGGACTCGGGCTCCGACCTCGCCGCAACGCGCACGCGGGCCATCAGGGACGGCGACAACTACCGCATCACCGGGACCAAGCTGTGGACCAGCTTCGCGCACGAGGCCGATTGGGTGATCCTGTTCTGCCGCACCGGCAGCGGCGGCCCGGCCGAGCGCCAGGCGGGCACCAGCCAGTTCCTCGTCGACCTCAAGAACACCCCCGGCCTCACGATCAGACCGATCATCGACCTCGCCGGCCAGCACCACTTCAACGAAATGCATTTCGAGGACGCGATCGTCCCCGCCGACATGCTGCTGGGCGCCGAAGGCCAGGGCTGGGAACAGGTGATGAGCGAGCTCGCGTTCGAGCGTTCGGGGCCAGAGCGGTTCCTGTCCTCGATCGAACTGCTCAAGCAGCTGATCGCAGTCTTGGCGGCACGCGACAGCGACTTTGCGCAAATCACGCTGGGCCGGGTCACCGCGCGGCTCGCCGTGCTACGGCGGCTCTCGCGCTCGGTCACCGCGATGCTCCACGACAAGGCCGACGCGGGGCTGCAGGCGGCGATCGTCAAGGACGTCGGCGCATTGTTCGAGCAAGCCCTGCCCGACATCGCCCGCGAACTGGTGGATGCAGAGCCCGATCCAAGGGCGGCGGCAGCCTACGCGGGGGTGCTCGGCAACATCGTGCTCAACGCACCAAGCTGGAGCTTGCGCGGGGGCACGCGGGAGATACTGCGCGGGATCATCGCGCGGGGGTTGGGAGTGCGGTAGGGATCCTACGCACGTCAGGTCGTCCAGGGACAGCCGCCAGCCGCCGCACGCGCCGGCGCGGCACCCGCGCAGATTTCAGTTCGGGCAGCGGGGTTGCCTGCTAAGAGCCGACGGCAAATCGCGATAACCAAGCCGAATTGGATAAATCGATGTCCGACCATAGCGATCACTCGGGCCACGACCACAAGTCGGCCGCTGCCGGTCACGACCATGCGCCCGCCAGTTTCGGGCAGGCCTTCCTGATCGGTACGCTGCTCAATACAGGCTTCGTGGTCGTGGAAGCTGGCTATGGCATCGCGGTGAATTCCGTGGCGCTGCTGGCCGATGCCGGGCACAATCTGTCCGACGTGTTGGGCCTGTTGATCGCTTGGGGAGCGGCGAGCCTGTCCAAGCGCCAGCCGACCGCGAACTATTCTTATGGACTGCGGCGATCGTCGATCCTGGCGGCATTATTCAACGCCGTGTTCCTGTTGGTCGCGATCGGCGCGATTGCGTTCGAAGCGGTCCAGCGGCTGATCCATCCCCAGCCGGTAGCGGGCGGGGTAATCATGGGCGTGGCGGCCGTGGGCATTGTCGTCAACGGCGCCACAGCCTGGCTCTTCGCCCGGGGCCGCAAGGGCGACATCAACATCCGCGGCGCATTTTTGCACATGGCGTCCGACGCAGCGGTGTCGGCGGGAGTGGTGATCGCCGGCTTCCTGGTGATCCGAACGGGCTGGTTGTGGCTCGATCCTGCGGCGAGCCTGGCAATCGTCGCGGTGATCCTGATCGGGACCTGGGGGTTGCTGCGCAGTTCGGTGACGATGTCGCTCGACCGAGTACCAGAGAACATTGTCCCGGCCGAAGTGGTGGCCGCGCTGGTCGCTCTGCCAGGCGTAAGCAAGCTTCACGACCTGCACATCTGGCCGATGAGCACCACCGAAACCGCGCTTACCTGCCATCTGGTTCTGCCTGGCGGCTGCCCTGGCGATACGTTCCTCCACGACATCAGCGCGATGCTGCACGATCGCTTCGAGATCGGCCATTCGACCATCCAGATCGAACGCGACGAACATGAAGCATGCCTGCTAGCGCCGAGCCATGTGGTCTGACCGCCGGTAGCTAAATCCCCGCGTCGCCCAGCACTGCCGTCCGTAGTTCGTCGATCCCCAGTTTCGTCTCCGCCGAGGTCACCAGCACATCGGGAAACGCCGCGGTGTGCTTCCTTGCTTCCGCCTGCGTCCTTGCCAGCGCATCGGCGAGGTCGCTGGCCTTGATCTTGTCGGCCTTGGTCAGGACCAGGCGGTAGCCGACCGCGGCTTCGTCGAGCATGGTCATCATCTCGGCGTCGACCGGCTTGGGGCCATGGCGCGCGTCGATCAGGACCAACGTGCGTTTGAGCACCGCGCGGCCGCGGAGAAAATCGCGTACCAACTTGCGCCACTGCTCGACCACCGCGGGCGGCGCCTTGGCGAAGCCGTAGCCGGGCATGTCGACCAGCCGCAACTGGGCCGGATCGCCGACCTCGAAAAAGTTGAGCTCCTGCGTGCGCCCCGGGGTGACCGAGGTCCGCGCGATCGAGCGCCGCCCGGTCAGCGCGTTGAGCAGCGACGATTTGCCGACGTTGGAGCGCCCGGCAAACGCGATCTCGGGCTCGCCCGGATCGGGCAGGAACTTGAGCGCGGGCGCGCTCTTGAGGAACTCGATCCGCCCGGCGAACAGCACGCGCGCGCGCTCGGCTTCTGCCGAACTGGCCTTGTCGCCGCCGATGTTGAAGTCTTCTGGTTGCTCGGTATTCACTTGCCGCGCACGACCGCGTTCTTGGCCGAAGTCTTGTCCTTGTCGACTTGCGCGGCGAGCGCGGGGTGGCGGCTGTAGAGGAACTTCTGCTGCGCGATCGTGAGCAGGTTGGATGTGATCCAGTAAATGAGCAGACCCGCCGCGAACGGCGCCATCACGAACATCATCATCCACGGCATGATCGCGAAGACCTGCTGCTGCGCAGGGTCCATCTGCGCCGGGTTGAGCTTGAACTGCATCCACATCGTCACCCCCAGCAGCACCGCGAGCACCCCGATGCCGAGGAAGCTGGGCGGCGTGAACGGCAGCATCCCGAACAGGTTGAGGATATGCGCGGGATCGGGCGCGGACAGATCCTTGATCCACAACGCGAACGGCTGGTGTCGCATTTCGATCGACAGGATCAGCGTCTTGTAGAGCGCGAAGAACACCGGGATTTGCAAGAAGATCGGCAGGCAACCGGCGAGCGGGTTGACGCCTTCGGACTTGTACAGCGCCATCGTCTCCTGCTGGAGCTTGGGCTTGTCGTCCTTGTAGCGTTCCTGGAGCGCCTTCAATTTTGGCTGGACCGCCTTCATCGAGGCCATGCTGGCAAACTGGCGCTGCGCCACGGGGAACATCAGCGAGCGGATGATCACGGTCAGCAGGATGATCGCCACGCCGAAGTTGCCGGTGAGGTGGAACAGCCAGGTGAGCAGTTGGAAGATCGGTTTTTCGAACCAGCGGAACCAGCCCCAGTCGATCGCCAGCCCGAATTTCTCGATTCCCGCACCCTCGTACTTGTCGAGAACCGCGCTTTCCTTGGCCCCGGCGAACAGCTGGGTCGTGCGCGTCAACTGCGTACCGGGCGCGAGCACGGTCTGCGGGTAGAGCAGATCGGCGAGATAGAGCCCGCTGCCGAGCGCGCGAAAATCGCCAGTGGTGCCGTTTGCGCCGTCGCCCCGGGGAGCCAGTGCCGACATCCAGTAGATGTCGGTGAACCCGACCCAGCCGGCGCGGCCTTTGCCCGCCACGGTCCCGGCCTCGCGCACATCCTTGTAATTGGTGCTGAAATCGATCGCCCCGCCAAACGCGCCGACCGGTCCCGACTGGACGTTCCAGGTATCGACGCTGGCGGTGCGATCGGTCCGCCCGATCTGTGCCACGGGGCGCACGGTGATCGGCGCGGCGCCGGTGTTGACCACGGTCTGCGTTGCGGTGATCAGGTAGTTGTCGTCGATCGCGAAACGGATCGCGAAGCTTTGCCCGGCCGCCGCGGTGGCGGTCAGCGTAACCGGCGTCTGCGGGGTCAGCCGCGCGCCGGCGGGAGCCGTCCACAGGGTCTTGGCGTCGGGCGCGGCCAGCCCCGCGCCGGCCCAGCCGAACCGCGCATAATGCTGCGCCGGGGTTCCGGCAGGGGAGAACAGCCGTTCGGGCCCGCTGTCCTTGGCCATGTTGGCGCGGTGGCGGTTGATGACGAGATCGTCGACCGCCGCGCCGACCAGGTTGATCGAGCCCGAGAGCCCGGGCGCCGCGATCGGCACGCGGGTGGGCGCCTTGAGCGCGGTGGCAAGATCGGTGTTCTCGAGCGCGACGTCGTTTGCGCTGGTCAGCCCGCCTTCGCGCGTCGGCTTGGCCGGGGCGGCGGGATCGGCGGATGCCGGCACCGCGCCGGGGGTTGCCGCGCCCAGACTTGCCGCCCCGGTGCTGCCCGCCGCCACCGGCGCGACCGCCACCGGGCGATTGGCGTGCGGATACATGTACCGCACCGCCGAATCCCAGCCGAACAACAGCAGCCCGGTGAGGATCACCGCAAGGATGACGTTACGCTGATTGTCCACGAGTTGTCCCTAATCCGTCCGGCTACAAAGTGGGGTAGGCGCATCTTGCTTCAAGAGCCCGGTTTCGGGCGCTCGCCTCAGGGGACCGGGTCGAAGCCATGTCCCCCCCACGGGTGGCAGCGGCTTATACGCTTCGCCGCCAGCCAACCACCCTTAATCGCACCGTAGCGGGAGAGCGCGACGATCGCGTATTGCGAGCATGTCGGGTTGTAGCGGCACGATGGCGGGAGCAGACGCGAGGGGCCGAGCTGCCAGCCGCGGGCGATCCAGATCAGCACCTGCTTCACCGCGCCCGGCCCTTGCCCGCGCGCCCGCGGGCCGAGCGCCGCGGCGGATCGCCCTGCCCCGCGGCAAGCTTGCCCAGCGCGCCGCGCAGTTCGTCGCGCAGCGCGGCAAAATCGCGCTCGATCCCGCCTTCGCGCCCGATCAAGACATGGTCGTTATCGGGCAGGCCGTGAACCGGCAGCAGCTCGCGGACGAGCGCGCGGAAGCGCCGCTTCATCCGGTTGCGGACCACCGCGTTGCCGATCCGCTTGGTCACCGTGATGCCAAAGCGCAGCCCCGCCCCGCCGTTGGGCCGCGCAAGCAGCACGAAGCCCGCGCGGGCCACGCGCAGGCCGGAATTTGCAGCGAGAAAATCGGAGCGCCGGGTCAAGACGTGCGGCTTGGCCGCAACGCCCCCCGGCGCAGGTTCTGCGGTCAGGCCGACAGCTTCTTGCGCCCGCGCGCCCGGCGATTGCGGATCACGGTGCGCCCGCCCACGGTCGACATGCGGTGACGAAAGCCATGCCGGCGCGCACGCACGAGATTGCTGGGCTGGAACGTGCGCTTCATCGAACTGACCTCAAACTTGAACTACCGCGCCGCTACCGCGCGCCGCCAACAAAAAGGGCCGCCGGCAAAGGCGACCGTCCATCGGTTCGCGCAGCTACTTGAGCGCCGCGTTCGAGTCAAGCGAAGCGAGCGTCGCTGCTGACGCGGGTGGCACATTCTGGCCCGCCCAGCCGTCCATCTCCGCCGCGGTCAGCCAGCGCGCGCTGGCGTTGGGGACCGAGTTGGTCATCGCATAGAACCGCGCGGCGGTTGCTGCGCTCATGCCCATTTCGCGGTAATAATCAAGGTAGGCGCGGTTGACGGGGGCGTCGGCGGGAAAGTCGACCGCTTGTTTGCCGTTGTCGTCTTCCCACGAATGGACCGCGAATTCCGCGCCCGGATCGGCGCGGTGGACGGCTCCGGCCAGATACAGCTCGACCGCGCCCGAGCGGACCGATCCGCCCGCCGGAACGTGCGTTACCAGCCCGCGCGCGTGGATGGCGCGCCCCAGCTGCAAGTTGGCGACATCGTCGTACGTCCCCGGGCACTCGATCATCTCGAGCGTGGCGATCCCCGGATAAGCGCGCAGCATTGCGGCGAACTGCGCCGGGGCATCGCTGCTGGTGGCATCCACCAGCGCGGCGCGGCCGCCATCGAGCACGCGGAACGGCCCGAACCGCGCGACGCCTTGCGGCACCGCGGGCGCGCCTTCGAAGATCGCGCGGTCGTTGCCGCCGTCATCGTCGATGACCTCGACGGTCTCGCTCACCACGGTTTGCGCGGCCGCGTGAAGCGGCGCGAAAGCCAGAGCCATTGCGGCAAGCGAGCGGATCAAGCGCATGACCACGCGATGCGCCCGCGAGCTTTACCCGATTGCCAACGGCAAAGGTTAAGCGCGGCTTACCGACGTTTTGCAGTCAGCGGGGGTCGAGCGGTCGCCCGTCTCCTGGCAAGCACGCGCTGGCATGTGCCCTGCCGGGCAATCATTTACTGGAGTGACGCCCGCCCGTGCTGTAGCGATGCCGCGCAAGTGGGCCGCCGATGGAGCATTCGTAATTTTCGATCGAGCCGCCAACCGGCACCCGGGGGTCACTGTCCGCTACGCTTTGCCCGCGGGCCCGCTACGCCGTTACGTTTCCACCTATTCGCAGACGGTCGTCGATCCGGGGACGCCGACGGTGTTCGACCAGGTCTATCCCGAATGGCCGAACATTCGCATGACGGTCGGCGGCGACATGGCCGCCTGCACCGGTCCCGGCCCGTTGCGGACGTGCAATCCGATCTGCGCGATCGGCCCGACCAGTCACGCGACGCATTTCTCGCTCGCACCGGGCCGGTACTGGACGGTCAGCCTGCTTCCGCTTGGCTGGGCGCGGTTCGTCGGCATTCCCGCACGCGAATTTGCCGACCTGTGGGAAGTGATCGGCCGCGACAGCCCGTTCGCGGCGTTTGCCCCCCTGCTCGCCTGTGACAAGGCCAGTGACAGAACCAGTGACCGGGCCGGCGACGATTTTGCCGGTGCCGCCGCGCGCATCGACGCACACTTGCTGGCGATGCTCGACCGCCCGGCGCGCGGGGAAGATGCCATACTCAGGGCTCATGGCGCTTTGCTCGACCCCGAGGTGACTTCGGTCGCCGCGTTTGCCGAGCGGACGGGCATCACGGTGCGCGCGCTCGAACGGTTGTCCGGCGCGGCGTTCGGGTTCAGTCCCAAGCTGCTGCTGCGCCGCCAACGCTTCTTGCGCAGCCTTGCCCAGTTCATGCTCGACCCATCGCTGGCGTGGATCGACACGCTCGACGGCCAGTATTTCGACCAGGCGCACTTCATCCGCGATTTCCACCGCTTCATGGATACGTCGCCCAGCGCCTACGCGGCCTCGCCGCACCCGGTGCTGTGGGCTGCGGCCGTGGCCCGGACCGCGATCGCCGGCAAACCGATGCAGGTCCTCCAGCAGCAGAGCGAGGTCGCGTGAAGTCATCGCGATAACCGCACCGCTCCCGATACGGATGCTGCGGAGGTGCGGAATCGGGTGCGGCGATATGAGAGGATTCCCAAGGCTGAATGTCGCGGCATTCGACGAACGACTTAGCCGACGCGCCATCTGGCAGGGGGAGTTTAGACCAACGTGGGCATGCGAGCCGTTGGAAACGATTGGCGGCGAACGATCCCATTTCGGACGTAGTGGAACTAACGCCCGATCCGGGAACGTTGCCTAGCCGATAATTGCGCTGTTCGCCGAAAGCTGCCTGTCGGCGAACAATCCGTTTGCAAATATCAGCCTCTCGCGGCCCGTTGCGCCCGTTCCCGATATTCGTTGAGTTGATCTACCAGATTGCGCTTAGAGCCTGGCCAAACACCGCTGATCGCCCCGTATGCGCCTGCAATTCGTCGTGAAACCGCTGCCGCGCGTGGCCTACTAGAGGAGGTCGCATTGTAGTTGAAGCCGATTATCGACGTGCCGGGTCGAATGGGCATTACAAAAAACTCGCTGACATCAAGCCAAGCGATCTTCCTTGGAGTACGGATAAGCCCTCCCGAAAGTGCGAACCCTTCGTCATCCAAAAGCAGTCGTTGAGGCCGCAAGAGGATCGCGAGGAAAACCGCCGAACATACTGAAAAAAATGCGGCACTCCAAAGAAGCTTGTCGTCAGATTGACTGGGCAGAAACAACGCTATCGCTACAAAACCAAGGGAGAGAAGCAACAAGAGCACGATTTTCCGGCGGGACGATACGATCTCAGTTGGCATCAAGCGGTCTCGCAAGATTAGTCAGTCGGTGTCAAGACTACGAACGCTTTCCATCCCTTCCGGCCATAACGGTGCCTACCGCCAAGCGTCCGCTTCGCGTCCAGCCTCGACGGTAGCGTCGCGAACCTTCCATCGCTTCGCACCCCGCCTCTTCCCACTCGACACATCACCGCGGACCCGGCATCACCCGCGCGTTATCGGGGGAATTTCGCTGTGGTCGCGCTGGTATCGACGGTTGCCTATCTGGGGCTGGAGGCGCGCAGCGTCGAGGTGCAGTGCCAGGTCGCGCCGGGGATGCCCGCGTTCGCGGTCGTCGGCCTGCCCGACAAGGCGGTGGGCGAAAGCCGCCAGCGGGTGCAGGCGGCGCTGTCTTCGCTCGGGCTGGCGCTGCCGCCCAAGCGGATCACGATCAACTTGTCCCCGGCCGATCTGCCCAAGGAAGGGTCGCACTACGATCTGCCGATCGCGCTGGCGCTGCTCGCCGCGATGGGGGTTACCGATGCCGAACAGCTCGGCGATTACGTCGCGGTGGGCGAACTGGCGCTCGATGGCCGGATCATCTCGTCGCCCGGCGTGCTGCTCGCCGCGCTCCACGCCAGCGGGACCGAGCGCGGGCTGATCTGCCCGGCGAGCCAGGGGGCGGAGGCGCGCTGGGCCAGCGGGATATCGGTCCTCGCCGCGCCCGATCTGATCAGCCTGCTCAACCACCTCAAGGGCACGCAGGTGCTCGCGGTCCCCGCGCCGGGCGAGGCCGAGCCGCGCAAGCCGGGGCCGGACCTGGCGCAAGTCAAAGGGCAGGAGACCGCCAAGCGCGCGCTCGAGATCGCCGCAGCCGGGGGCCATAACCTGCTGATGACCGGGCCGCCGGGCGCGGGCAAATCGCTGCTCGCGGCGTGCCTGCCGGGGATCCTGCCGCAGCTCACCGCGGCCGAGGCACTGGAAGTGTCGATGGTCGCCTCGGTTGCGGGCACGCTCGAGGACGGGCGGATCAGCCGCAACCGCCCGTTCCGCAGCCCGCACCATTCGGCCTCGATGGCCGCGCTCACCGGCGGCGGGCTCAAGGTGCGGCCGGGTGAGGTCAGCCTCGCGCACCTCGGCGTGCTGTTCCTCGACGAGCTGCCAGAGTTCCAGCGCCCGGTGCTCGATTCGCTGCGCCAGCCGCTCGAAACGGGCGAAGTCAGCGTGGCGCGCGCCAACGCGCATGTCACGTTCCCCGCGCGGGTCCAGTTGATCGCGGCGATGAACCCGTGCCGCTGCGGGCACCTTGGCGATCCCGCGCTGGCGTGCAGCCGCGCGCCCAGGTGTGCCGCCGATTACCAGAGCCGCGTGTCGGGCCCGCTGCTCGACCGGATCGACCTCCACGTCGATGTCGACCCGGTCAGCGCGGCGGACTTGTCACTGCCCCCGCCTGCGGAAGGCTCGGCCGAAGTCGGTGCGCGGGTGGCGCGGGCGCGCGAGGTCCAGACCGCGCGGCTCGCCGGCAGCGCCGGCGAAAGCACCACCATGCGCACCAACGCCCAGCTCGACGGGGCGATGCTCGAGGAACACGCCACGCCCGACGAGGCCGGACGCAAGCTGCTGATGCAAGCCGCCGAAGCGATGCGCCTGTCCGCGCGGGGCTATACCCGGATGCTGCGCGTGGCGCGCACGATCGCCGATCTGGCGGGGGCGGAAGGCGTGGGCCGCATCCATATCGCCGAGGCGCTGAGTTATCGCCGGCAACCGCCGCGGGCCTAGGATTGGGATTGCGCGACCCGGATTATCGAACGGGGTTTTGGATCGTGAGAAGATCCCGGGCGCTTACCGCAACCAGCCGTCCGCGCGCAGTGCCGGCAGATAGGTCCGGCTCACGGGCACCTCGATCCCGCTGTCCAGGCGAAGCGTGGCGCGGCCGCCGCGTTTGATCACATCTGCCACCGCGCGGCGCGCTACCCACCATGAGCGGTGGCACTGCGTCCCGTCGAGGCCGTCGAGTTCGGGGATCGCATCGGACAGCCGCAGCAGGATCAGCTCGGAGCCCGTATCGGTATGGACGCGCAGATAGTGGTCCTCCGCTTCGAGCGCGTGGATCGCGGCATGTTGCAATCGCAGCGGAAGGCGCGCGGACAGGCGCGGGGATTGCGGCGGGACCGGCTCTTGTCGGACAAGCGGCGCGGGCACGGCTGCCTCGGCGCCCGGCGCTGCGACAGGCACTTCCGGGTGCGTGGTCGCATAGTTGAGCGCGGTCATCAGCGCCGATACCAGCCACACCAGCAAGAAGATCACCCCGCCCTCGGCCCATCCGCCGAAGTTGCCGAAGAACACCGTGTTCGCGCCGATCAGCACGATCGTCAGCGGGACCGCGATCACCAGGCTGATCAGCGCGGCTTCGCCCAGGCGGCGCTGGCGCAAGCGCCCCCAGCCCTGGATCACCGGGGAAACGAACGCGCCGAGCAGCGCGCCGACGTTCATCACCAGCAGCCAGTAGGCGAGGCGCAAGAGGAACGGTGCCTGCCCGGTGCCAAGCGCGCCGATGATCGTGAGGAACCCCGCGGCGATCGTCGAGATCACGAACCCGCGCCACGGCTGGCGCCAGAGCACGCTGGTCAGCGGGGCTTTGGTCTCCCCCGTTTGATCCGCCACCGGACCTGCCATTGGCTCGGGCTTTGGCCCCGCCACTGGCGAAGCGTGAACGGCATTTCCCGGCGTTTCACGAACTTCCAGCGGCATCCCGCGCATCCCCCAGCGACAGCCACCTTTAGCCAGCGCATCCACCATTGGGCAACCGGCACCGTGTTCCCCCGCCGGCTCGACAGGAGAAATACCATGACGCTTCGCCCCACCACGCTTCGCCAGATCGCTCTGCTCTCGTGCGCTTTCGCCATCACCGTGCCGCTGGCGATTGCCCCGGCGCGCGCCGCCGACGCAGTAGCCGCTGTGGCCGCGCCTGCTGCCGGTACGGCCGCCGGTTCTGCGACGCTTGAGGTGAAGTTCAGCGGGATCGAGGCCCCCACCGGCGCAGTGCTGTTTGCGGTGTACGACAATGAAGCCGCCTACGCCGCCGACGGCCACGCGGTTCGTGAAGCGATGGCCCCGGTCAAGGACGGCGCCGCTGCGCTCTCGTTCGCCGGGCTCGCTCCGGGGCATTATGCGATCAAGGCATTCCACGACATCGACGGCGACGGCAAGATGGGGACCAACCCGTTCGGCATGCCGACCGAGCCGTTCGCGTTCTCCAACGACGCCAAGGGCAACATGGGCCCGGCGGTGTGGGCCGATGCCCGGTTCGCGGTCGGCGCGGGGACGACCGTCCAGACGATCACGATCCGCTAGGCCGCCAAGTCCCCGACCGCCAAGGTCCCGACCGCCACGCCCCCGACCGCCGCGCCCCCCGTTCAGAAAGCCCAGACCATGACCCTCTCGCTGTCACGCCGCGAAATCCTCTCCGCCGGGGCGATGGCGGGAGCGGCCATGCTTTGCCCTCAGCTTGCCCTGGCCGGAACCGGGGACGCCGACTGGACGCTGGGGGTCGCCGATGTCGAGGACGATCTCGCCCCCGCCGCGATGGAGCGCATCCACGGCCGCGCACCGGCGGGGCTGGCGGGAACGCTGTACCGCAACGGCCCGGCAAAATTCCGCCGCGGCGGGACCAGCGCGGGCCACTGGTTCGATGGCGACGGGCTGATGCGCGCGTTCCGCGTGTCGCCCGATGGCACCGCCAGCCTCGCCGCGCGGTTCGCCGATACCCCCAAGCGGCGGCAGGAGGCCCGGCTCGGGCGGATGGTCGTTCCCGGGTTCGGCACCAACGCCGGCGCGGGTGCGGTGCTGGGCGGGCCCGACGATGCCAACCCCGCCAACACCAGCGTGATCGCCGCCGGCGGGGAACTGCTGGCGCTGTGGGAGGCGGGATCGGCGGTGCGGATGGACCCGGAAACACTGGCCACGCGCGGCATGAAGACCTGGCGCAGCGATCTGGCGCAGATGCCGTTCCTCGCCCACCCGCGGATCGAGCCCGACGGGCGCATCTGGAACCTGGGGCTGTCGGGCGGCAGCGCGCTGGTCTGGCGGATCGGCGCGGACGGTGCGCTGCAGGCGGCGCAGACGATCAAGCTGCCGCGCTCGAGCTACATTCACGATTTCACCGCCACGGCCCGCCACCTGGTGATCGTCCTCCAGCCGTGGATCCAGGACAAGTTCTCGCTCCCGTTCGTCGATAGCCTGAGCTGGCGGCCCGATCAGGGAACGCAGGTGCTGGTGATCGACAAGGACGACCTGACCAAGCGCCGCCTGTACGAGCTGCCCGCGTTCTCGTTCTTCCACCTCGGCGATGCGTGGGAGGAGGCCGATGGCACGATCCGCTTCGACGGCTGTGTCGAGGACAACCCCAGCTTCGGGATGACCAGCGCGCGCGCGATGATCCAGGGCACATACGTCCGCGCGCCGATGCCGCAGCTGGCGATGATCGCGCTCCATCCCGCCGGGCGCGCCACGCTGACCCCCGCGCGGATCGCTGCCGAGTTCCCGCGAACCGACCCGCGCTTTGCCGGAACGGCGCGCACCCGCACGGTCCACGTCGGGCACTACGGCGGGGCCCGCCCGCTCGCGCAGAGCATCGGGGTATGGGACTGGGCCCGCGGCCGCGACGACGCGCACGATTTCGGCGCGCGCCAGCTGGTCGAGGAGTTCGTGTTCGTTCCGCGCGCGGGCGGCGCCGCCGAAATGGACGGCTACCTGCTGGGCACCACGCTCAACCTCGCCGCGCGGGCGACCGAACTCCACGTATTCGACGCACGCCAGGTCGCGCGCGGGCCGCTGTGCACCTGGCGCGCGGCGGCGGCGCTGCCGGTGAGCTTCCACGGGACCTGGCTTGCCGGATGACGGTGCCGGCGCCGTTCGTCCTCTGAGGGACTAGCCCTTGCGCTTCTTGCGCGCGGCATAGCGGGCGTCGCGCGCTTCCTTGAGCTCGGCGGCGGTCGGCAGCTTGATCCGCGCGGCCTCGGCGGCGGCTTCGTCGGCGGCGATCTTGTCGGCCTTGGCCTGCGCGATCGCGGCCTTCTTGGCCTCGCGCTTGGCGATCTCGGCCGCCTCGCGCGCTTGCTGGGCGGCGAGCCGCTGGGCGACGATCGCGGGATCGGCGGGGGGCTTGGCGGCGAGCTGCTTGAGCGCCTTTTCGCGCGCCTGCTGGGCCATTGCGGTGCGGTCCTGGAAAGTGGGGTCTTTGTACGAAGCCATGGGAACAAGGGGTCTCTGGTGGTGCGGGAGCGCGCGCCATAGGCCAATTGCGCGCCGAGTGGAAGATCGCGCGCCCCATCGCCCGCTTTCCTACACCGGCTCGGCTGAGGCATAACCCGCGCCCCCTCCCCAACCCGCGAGCCTCCCCCGATGATCGACAAGTCGCGCCTCCCCGTGCCCGCCGCCCAGCCGGGCCCGAAAGACAGTCGCCCGCTCCTCCCCCCGTTCACCCCCGTCCCGCGCCACCACAACCGCCACGACGGCTGGACCGCCGAACGCCAGCGCGGCTTCATCGAGGCGCTGGCCGATCTCGGCAGCGTCCGCGCCGCGGCGCACGCAGTCAACATGACGCCCGAGGGGGCCTACCTCCTGCGCCGCCACGCTGCGGCGGGCGAGCTGCGCGCGAGCTGGGACGCGGCGTTGAAACTCGGGGTCCAGCGGCTGGAAGATGTCGCGATGGACCGCGCGCTCAACGGCGTCGACGTGCCGGTCCACTCGTACGGCAAGCTGATCGGCACGCGGAAGGTGTACAACGACGCGCTGCTGATGTTCATCCTGCGCAACCGCGCCAGGAAGCGCTTCCGCGCCGACAACCTCGCCCGCGCCGACGCCGCCACCAAGGGCCAGCTGGCCAAACTGCGCAAGCAATGGAAAAAGGAGTGGGAGCGCGACGCCGCGCTGGCCGCCGACGCCGGCGCCGCGGCGCAGGCCGGCGTGCTCGACCGCAAGCTGGAGGCGATGCACCGCGCCTGGTACTGCAGCCTGGGCGCCGCGGCGCGCGCCGCCTACGCCGCGTTTCGCGAGGCCGAACGGGCCGACGATCCGCCCACCGGGTCCGGTGCCGGAACCAATGCCCCCGGCGCCCCGCGCGAGCCGTATATGCTCCGGATCGACATCGAGATCGCCGAGGAACAGCTCGCCGCCGCGGACGGCCCCGGCATCCACCCCGACGACGCCGCCGAGGACCGCGCCGCCGCCCGCGCCGCGATCGCCGCCGCGCAAGCCGCGCTGGCCGCGCACCAGGGCGACCTCGCCGCGATCGAAGGCGAATACGATGCGCTGTTCGACCGCAAGTCCGACCGCCGCCCCCGCATCTGGCACTACGTCGACGTGCAATTCAGCCCGGTCGACCGGCCCGACCCCGAAGACGGCCCTGATCTCGAAGACGGCCCTGATCTCGAAGACCGGCCCTGATCTCGAAGACCGGCCCGACTGATCCCCGCGCCCGCGCCGAATCCGCCAAGCACGCAAAGGACCCGCCCCATGACCGAGCCAGCCCACCACCGCCCGCTCCCCGATTTCCTCAAGCACGGCGACAGTGCGCTCGGCTTCCCCCACCCCCGCCACCCCGGCACCGCCGCAATCGGTAAAGGCTTCCCCGAACGCGGCCCGCCGCCAAAGGGCTTGTGCGGCGACCAGCAGAACGCCGACGCAGAGCTGGCAAGGGAGTGGCTGGAGCATGTCGCGGCGGGGCGGATTGGCGGGGTAGCGACCGCGAGTGCGGAATCGGTCGATGCGTCGCCCTGATCCTCCTGACCCGCGGGAAGGACCTTGCCGCCAATCCGTATATCCCGTATATACCGCCGCATGAACAAGCCCGTCCACACCCGCACCTTCAAGTCCGGCAACAGCGTCGCGGTGCGGCTGCCCAAGGCTCTGGGATTCGGCCCGGACGAAGAACTCGAAATCCAGCGTCATGGCGACGCGATCTGGGGCCGCCGCATTCCCAACCCCGCAGAGCAGGCCGAGCGGCTGGCGCGCTTCCGCGCAGGCCTTGCAGAGTTGC
>JANXSP010000160.1 GCA_025356575.1 Novosphingobium sp. | reverse complement strand
TCGCGCTGGGCGGCCTCGTTGGCGCGCAGCGCGTCGTCGAGGCGAGATGCTTCGGCGACGACGACGCGGTCCATGTCCGCCAGATCGCAGTCCGCTTCTGCCGCCGCGCAAGCGAGGTGGTCGCCCTCGTGCCAGCTATCGGTCTGCCCATCCCAAATCGTCCGGCTGACCGCGGCGAGAAAGGCGAGTCCGCGCCCGCGCTCGGCAGCCAGTTGACCCAGCCGGCACAGGCGGTGGATGTAAGGCTGGTCGGCGGGATACGTCCGCGTCGCCATGTCCATCACCACCGGATCGGGGCGCGGCCAGCGGAAATCCAGCCCGAGATACTGCGCAGTGCGATACGTGTCGCGCATCAGGTAGGGAGCCCACAACGGATCGGCGTGGGCGAAGAAATCGGGCTGGCGCACCGCGATCGGGGTGACCACGCGGACATTGGCGCGGACCGAAAATTCACGCTCCAGCGCAACCAGTCGCGGGATCAGCAGATAGCTGTAGGGCGAGCGGAACGACCAGTAGAGGTCATAACGCAGCTCGCCCGTCACAGCGTGCTCATGTCGATCACGAAGCGGTATTTGACGTCGGCCCTTTCCATCCGCGCGAACGCATCCACGATGCCGTCCATCGGGATGATCTCGCACTCGGCGAGGATGCCGTGCTCAGCGCAGAGGTCGAGCATTTCCTGGGTTTGGGCGATTCCGCCCACGCCCGATCCGGCGACTGCCTTCTGCCCGCCGAGCAGCAGCCCCGAATGGAAGCTGGGCAGCATGTCGATCGCCCCGACGATGCACAGCGTGCCCTGCCGGTCGAGCAGCATCAGGTACGGCATCAGTTCGTGCGCCACCGGGATCGTGTCGAGCAGGAAGTCGAAGCTGCGCGTCGCCGCGCGCATCGCAGCCTTGTCGGTCGAGACGAGGACATGATCGGCGCCGAGCTTCTGCGCGTCGGCCCCCTTTTCGGGCGAGGTCGTGATCATCGTCACTTCGGCGCCAAGCGCCTTGGCGAACTTGACGCCCATGTGGCCAAGCCCGCCCAGGCCGATGACCCCGACTTTGCTGCCCGGCCCCACATTCCAGTTCTTGAGCGGGCTATAGGTCGTGATCCCGGCGCACAGCAGCGGCGCGGCGCGCGCCATGTCGAGGCTTTCGGGAATGCGCAGCACATAGGGTTCGGCGACGACGATCGATTTGGAATATCCGCCGAAGGTTGGGCTGCCGTCGATCCGGTCCTTGGAATTGTAAGTGCCCGTCGCGGTTTCGCGGCAATACTGTTCCTCGTCGTCGTGGCACGCATCGCAGTGGCGGCACGAATCGACGACGGTTCCCACCGCGGCGCGGTCACCGACCTTGAAGGTCGTCACCTTGCTCCCCACCGCGCTAACGATGCCGACGATTTCGTGCCCCGGCACGAACGGATAGTTGGTGCGCCCCCAATCGTTGCGCGCGGCGTGAAGGTCCGAATGGCAGACCCCGCAATGGGTGATATCGATGGCGACGTCTTCCTCGCGCAAGGCGCGGCGATCGATCGTCAGCGGCGCAAGGTCGTCTGCGGGGGCGCTGGTGCCCCAGGCGGCGGTGGCGGTCATGGCTTGAACTCTCCTCGGGTCTCGGGCAGCAACGCGTTTAATCGCGCGATTAAGGAGAGAACGCAATGCAGATCGATTCGGCGACCGCAGCGGTGGTGACGGGCGGCGCTTCGGGGCTGGGCAAGGCAACCGCACAGGCGCTTGCCGCCGCCGGGGCCAAGGTCGCTATCTTCGATGTCAACGCGGAAGCGGGCAAAGAGGTCGCGCGCGCCATCGGCGGCTTGTTCTGCCACGTCGATATCACCAGCGAAGACAGTGTCGTCGCCGGGTTCGCCAAGGCGCGCGCCGCGCACGGGCAGGAGCGGGTCACCGTCCACTGCGCGATGACCAGCCGCCGCGGCAAGACGCTGGCGTTCGACAAGGAGCTCGGACGGCTCAAGCGCCTGTCGACCGAGGATTATGAATACGGCGTCCAGGGCATTCTGGTCGCCAGCTACCGTATCGCCTCGCTTTCGGCCGAAGGCATGGCTGCGCTCGAGCCGCTGGAAGACGGAGAGCGCGGCACGATCACGCTGACCGCGTCGGTGGCCGCGCAGGACGCGCAGATCGGCCAGGTCACGTATGGATCGGCGAAAGCCGGGGTCAACGGGCTGGTCCTGCCGCTCGCGCGCGATCTCATGGACCTCGGCATCCGGGTCAACTCGATCATGCCGGGAATTTTCGCGACCCCGCTGATGCTCGGCGCCAAGCAGAATGTGCTCGACAGCCTGGCCGCGAGCGTGCCGTTTCCCAAGCGGCTGGGCAAACCCGAGGAGTTCGCCAGCCTGGTGCTGGAGTTCGTCCGCAATGGCTACTTCAATGGCCAGACGATCCGGCTGGACGGCGCAATCCGGATGGCGCCGCGGTGATGGCGGGCGCACTGGCCGGGGGAAGCTCGCCCTTCCGCGACGGTATTCTCGAAGGCAAGGTCGCGTTCATCGCGGGCGGGACATCGGGGATCAACCTGGGCATCGCGCGGCGGTTTGCCGAGCTGGGCGCGCGGGTCGCGGTCGTCGGGCGCAATCCCGAAAAAGCCGCCGCCGCGGCGGCTTCGATCGGCGAGGATGCGCTCGATTTCTCCGCCGATGTCCGCGATTTCGGGGCGATCCGCGGCGTGATGGAACACGTCCACGCACGGCTCGGACCGTTGGATATCGTCGTCTCGGGGGCGGCGGGCAACTTTCTCGCGCCGGCGCTCGGGATGTCGGCCAACGCGTTCAAGACGGTGATCGACATCGACCTGAACGGCACCTTCAACGTATTTCGGGGGTGCCACGATCTGCTTGCGGAGAACGCCTCGCTGATCGCGATCACCGCGGGCCAGGCGATCAACGCGATGCAGCTCCAGGCGCACGCCTGCGCGGCCAAGGCGGGGATCAACCAGCTCGTTCGCGTCCTCGCGCTCGAGTGGGGACCGCACGTCCGCGTCAACGGAATCTCGCCCGGGCCCATCGCCGATACTGAGGGGATGCGCCGCCTGGCACCCGACGCGGCGACCAAGCAATCGCACTTCGAACGGATCGCGATGAAGCGTTGGGGCGAGATCGGCGAGGTTGCCGAGTGCGCGGTGTTCCTGTGCTCGGACGCAGCGCGCTACGTCACCGGCACGATCCTCGATTGCGACGGCGGGAGCGGGGTCGGCGATGCCACGCAGCGCAGCGTCGAGCGGGGCCTGGCGTAAAGCTCAGGTCAGCGCGTCGCCGATCGCGGAGTGCTTGCCCCGGGTGACATAGACCCGGTCGCCCAGGCTGGCGACGCCGAACAGCTTGCGCGCGAACGGCGTCGGCACGCCAACGCAGCCGTGGCTGGCATAGCCGTTCTGGACGTTGGTGCCGTGGATCGTCACCCCGTCGTTGGTCATCCGCAGCATGTACGGCATCGGCGCGCCGTCATAGATGTTCGATTTATGGTCGGCGTCTTTCTGGGTGATCGGGAAAACCCCGAGCGGGGTCGGCTTCTCGGTCGTGCCGAGCAGCACCGCGGTCGCCCCGATCTCGTACCCGCCGCGGAATACCGAGAGCACGCGCGCATCGAGATCGACGGTGATGACGGTCGGGCCGGCGGGGACATTGGCATCGTCCCAGTGCCATTCGCCATAGCGGATCGGGCCGGAAATCGGCAGAATGCGCTTGATCGTCAGCCCCGGATCGGCGGCCGGAGCCGCGCTTGCAACCTGGGCGACGATGCGGGACGGGGCGCTTCCGGGCGGGGCAAGTGCGCGCGGCGAAACGCTGACCAGCGCGGCGGGCTGCGGTGTTGCGCGATGGATCGTTGCCGGTTTGCAGAACAGCGCAGCCGCGGTCGCCACAAGTCCGACAACGGCGACGGCGAGCCCGACCGAGCCTTGGCGGCGAAATTCGAACATGCGCGGTCCCTTATCGTGACGGTCCGGGCGGCATAGACCCGTCCGCGCGTAGCGCCAGCACGCCGTTGCCGGCGTTTCGTAGCGGGACCACGCAGTCCGCAAACGTTAACGGGTGGCGGACAGCTCGGGCAGGCCTTGCGGAGGCGAACCGCCCGCGGCCCGTGCGGCGAGGCGGGCCGAGCGGGCGTATGTCATCTCGTCGAACAGCTCGCCATAGGCGGCCAGCATCGGGGCCAGCGCGAAGCGTTCGACCCGGCGCGTGCCTGCCGCTGCCAGTGCGGCACGGCGCGCGGGATCTCCCAGCAGGCGAGTCATAGCAGCGCCCAGCGCGGTCTCGTCATCGACCGGGAACAGCTCACCGCTGACCCCGGGCTCGATCACGTCGCGCGGGCCGAAACTGCAATCGGACATCAGCAGCGCGGTCCCTGCCGCCATGGCTTCCGCCGCCACGGTCGGAAAACCCTCCCAGCGGGATGGCAACACGAACAGTTCGGCGCGGGCCATCCACGCATAGGGATTGGGCGCGAACCCGATGAACCGCACGTACTCTCCCACGCCGAGTTGCGCGGCCAGTCGCTGAAGTTCGGCCAGCCGGCTGCCCTTGCCCAGGATGACCAGCGAATGCGTGCGCCAGATGCCCTCGCGCGCAAACGCGCGGATCAGCGTCTCGTGCGACTTCTGGTATTCGAGCCGTCCAGCGGTCAGGATAAACGGCCGGTTAGGCGCCCCGGCAAGCGGGGCTTGGGCAGCTTCGCGGATACCGGCAACGTCGATCGGATTGTTGATCATCCGCATGGCAGCGGGATCCAGGTGCAGGTCGCGGGTAAGCCCCGCGGCCATATCGGTCGAATTGGCAAGCACGGTATCGGCGCGCTGGTAGGCTTTGCGGGTCAGCCCGAGACTGACCCCGGCGACGGTCTTGTGCGACGTTTCCTCGTCGATCACGGCAAGAACGTTGTTGCCCTCGCGCGCTACCCACGATGGCCGCCGCGCGCCCATGTTCATCAGCGCAAGCCAGACCAGCAGGTTGGTCCCTTTTAAGAAGCTCATCACCACGTCGGGCCGCTCGTCCGCGATCATCTTGCGGAACGCCAGCGGGGCGCGAACCGCGCTGCCGACGATCTTGCCAGGGGTGTACTGCGCCGAATTCGGACCGTCGTAATTGAAATGAGTCTCGCCCTCGGGCGCGACGATCACCCGGCTCTGATCGGCGCGGTCGAAGTAGGGACCGGCGCCGCGCAGCAGCCCCATGCGCACATCGTAGCGCGCCTTGTCCATCTGGTTGAGGAGGTGGACTGCAACCCGCTCGGCCCCGCCGCCATGCAGCGAGGACAGCAGAAGCAAGACTTTGAACGGTCGCCTAGCCACGTATTCCGGCGCATTTCCATGCATTGCAGCTATCCCTTTGCGCCTTGGCGGCGTGCTTGCCAGTGGTCTTGCACAATGGCAAGCGCAGCCTTTGGCGCAGGTGCGCGCCCCGGAGACCATTTTCGTGACGTGCGAATTGCTTGTCGGTTCCCAGGAATTTTGGGAATCCGCCGCCCGCGACATCGCCAGTGCCCGGCGGCGGGTGCTGATCCAGGCGATGACGTTCGAGGGCGACAGCGCCGGTTTGGGGGTGTCGCGCGCCATCGCCCAGGCCGCCGCGACCGATCGCCGCATCCTCGTCGACGACTACAGCCGCAACGTCATCAACGACACGATCCTTGCGCTTCCAGGCCGCAGCGCCGCGGTGCGCGCCGAAGCGCAGGCTACGCTCGCCATGTTCGCCGAGCTTGTCCGCGGCGGGACGGGCGTGCGGATCACCAACCCCGTCGGCGGTCATCCGCTGCGCTACCCGCTGCGCAACCACAAGAAGCTGCTGGTGATGGACGATATCGTCCACATCGGCGGGATCAACTTTTCGGACCACAATTTCGAGTGGCACGATCTGATGCTGCGGATCGAGGACCCCGCGATCGCCGAATTCCTCGTCGCCGATTTCGATCGCGATTGGGCGGGCAAGCCTGCCGGCGCCAGCGCGACATTCGGCGCAATCGAGCTGATCACGCTCGACGGCAGCACCAACGAAGCGCGAATGGCGCCGCTGCTCGCGCTGGTGGCGGGCGCGCGCCGCTCGGTCGAGATGATCAGCGCCTATCCGACGATGCCCTTCGTCGGCGCGATGGCGGCCGCGGCGCGGACCGGGGCGAAGGTCGATGTCTATACCCCGGCGCCCAACAACAAGCCGATCATCCGCGACTATCTGACCGGGGTTGCCGAAGGCGCGGGCATCGCGCTGCGCCTGTTGCCCGAAATGACCCACGCCAAGGCCATCGTGATCGACGGCGAGACGCTGGTATTGGGATCGAGCAACTTCAACTTCGCCAGCTACCGGACGAGCAACGACATCGTCGCGATCTGCCGCGACCCGGTGCTGATCGGACAGTTCGAAACCCGGCTGCTCGGCCCGATGCGCGCCGGCGCGGTGCTGGCGGAAAAGTCGGCGACCCCGCGCTGGCGGCAACTTCGCGGGCGGTGGTCGCTCGAACTGGCGGACGCGGCGCTGGCGCGATTGCGGCACGGGCCGGTGCGGGCGATAGACTGGCCGGTCTGAGCCGCGCTGTGGTTCGAGACGAGCCCCCGCGACAACAGCTCGCTCTCTCCTCACCACGAACGGTTCTTCGGCAACCTCTGCCGCTATCCGTGCGCCCCGAACACATTCGCGATGGCGGTGCCGATCCGCAGCGACAGGGCCTGCGCCTGCGCGATGGGTTCGACATACTCCCGCTGGATCGCCGCGTAGCCGCCGTCTGCGCCGTCGGGATAATCGCTGGCCTCGGCCACGGAAAAATCCTCGATCCGCGGAAAGCTGGTGGGGAAGGCGCGGCGCAACTGGGCGACGGCTTCGTCGATCCGCAGCGTGAATACCATCTCGAGCACGTCGTCGCGGCTGATGTCGTTGGCGCGGCTGAACGACGGCACCGATACCGCGCGCAGGAACATATGCTGGTAGAGCGCCAGCCGGAGCGCCTGGAGCACGCCGAGCGTGCGCCGGGTATGCTCGCGATCGGGCAGGGGGGCTTCGTCGGGCAGCAGGTCGAGCAGGCGGTGGAGCTTGAGCGCATCGACCCGCAGCCGCGAGGCAAGGCGGCGGAACACCCCGGTGCGATCGTCCTTGGTCAAATGTTCGGCCAGCACTAGGCAGGCGTCGGCGATGCCCTGCTCGTCGCCGCGGTAGGGCCGGCTCGACCAGTAGGCCGAATTGAATAGCTCGCCATAGGCGGCGACGGTCTTGATGCTGGCGAGCGCGTTGGCGGCGCGGACCAGGCGCACCATCTGCCGCCCGCGCGCCGAGCTTTCCAGCAGCGCCGCGATCGCCTCGCGGTTGCCGTCGGCGGCGGTGCCGAACCCGGCGATGACGTTGACCGGATAGCCAAGCTGCTGAAGCACCGCGTTGTGCGGGATCGCGCGGATTTGGCGCAGGCTCATCTCGCGGTCGGCGGCAAGGTCCGACTGGCGGCGCGACTTGCGGCTGCCGGTGTCGCCCAGCATCCCCAGCCCGAACGCGGTGACCGCGCGGGCATACGTACGGCTGGTCAGATAGCCATGCTGGACGCGGCGGATCGCGCGATAGAAATCGAGGCTGAGATCGGTGCGGCGATAGAACGGGTCGGGCACCTCGGCCGGGCCGGTCTCGCCGGGCGCGTTCTCAACGATCCGGGTCAGCGTGGCCATGGCGAGTTCGGGGGTGGCGAAAAACAGGTAGCCGTCGCCGCCCTGAAAGCTGACTTCGGGTTCAAGGCGGATTTGCGCGCGCGCGAACCGGCGCCGCGCCCACGGGCTCAGCGGCCAGGCGAGCCGATCGGTAAAGCTCGATGGATGCGCGCCGCGGCCCATCGATTCGCCGTGGGTGTTGAAGATCAGCGCGGCCACATCGGTCAGCCCGTTGGCGCTCATCGCCTCGGCCAGCCGTCCCTGCAGCCGCTCGATCGCCAAAGCCGCCGGGATCTGTCCGACGAACCGCCCGGCGTCGGAAAATCCGGTCTGGACCGCCACCCGGCCGCGCGCGCGGGCGTATTCGCGGTAAGCCTCTTCGGCGAGCAGCGCATCGAGGAAGCGGCCGCCATGCTCGAGCGCGGTCTCGGTCTCGAACAGCGGCGAGACATCGACCTTGTCGGCGATCCCGAACAGCCGCGCAAAATACAGCGCGGCCAGCACCGTGGCCGGTTGCTCGCACTCGGCCACGAGCATGCGGATCGGGGTATCGGCGTCGATGTGGTGGAGGATCTGCGTCATCGCCAGAAACTGCCGGATCGCGGTCGAGCTTTCGATCGCCAACGCGGCGAAATTGGCACGCAGCGGGCGCACTTGGGCCAGCGCCCGGCGCAACTCGACCAGTGCCGCCTGGCTGGCGAGGTCGAGCTTGCCGTCCGGGTCGATCCGCCGGCGGATCGCGTTGGCGAGCTGCGAGGCGTTCACGCGGAAGTGAACCCAGCCCATGCCGAGCCCATCGGCGCGCATCGCCGCGGCGGCAATCAGGAGTATGCGCGCCGACCCGTCGTCGGCCTCGAGGGCAAGGCTTTCGAGCTCGGCGATGATCGGGGCCAGGCTGGTCAGCTTGTCGGGGTGCTGGGCAGTGAGCGCGTTGGCGGCCTCCGACAGTGCGGCGGGATCGGCCAGATCGGCGGCGAAGAGCGCGGCCATTGCCGCGCTATGATCGCGCGCTGAGCCCAGGCGCGCGGCGATCTCCGGCGCCGCGGCGGCAAGCTGCGCCGCGTAGGCAGCGAGCCGCTCGGCCTTTTCGGACAAGCGATAGCGCAGCGATGTCGACCACGAGATGTCGGTCCGCCCGTCCATATCGTAGCCGACCCAGCTGGCGAAGCGGAAGGGCAGCGGGGCCAGCGCGCGCCAGCGCTTGGGCCAGGTCTTGCGCGCGGTATCGAGGAGCAGGCCGTTGAGCGTATCGCGCGCTGCCTGCCCCTGCGCCAGCGCGCGCATCGCCGCGGCGTGTTCGCTGTCGAGCGTCGGCGCGGTGCGCTCGTGCGGGGCGATGCAGGCCGTGGCGGCGGTGACGTCGTCCACGCTCGCCGCCGCCGCAACCGCCTGCGATTGTGCTTCGCTGAGCAGAAAGGTCGGGTGCGCGGTGAACACGATGTGTGCCGCCGGCCGGCTCCAGCGCGCGGCGAACGCGGCGAAGTCGTCGGCCTCGGCCAGCGTCCCCAGCCGGGCCAGGTTGTCCGCTTGGCCAACGGGACCTAGCAGGCGCGACAACCGCACGCCGCGCGCCTGCAACCCTTCGCATTCGAGCTCGGCCACGAGCGTTTCGACCGCGCTCAGCGGCAGCGCGCCGCTTTCGATCTTCCGCGATATCTCCAGGCCGAGCTGGAATACCGGGTTGAACAGCGGGGTCTCGGCGGTCCGCGCGTGGAGCTCCTGGAGCCGCGCGTGGAACGCCGCGATCATGCCAGCCCCGCCGCGGCGCGGGCAGCGGCTTCGATCCCAGCAGGGTCGGGCGCGCCCTTGGGCACCATCCAGCTCCCCCCGACGCACAGCACCGCGCCCACCGCGAGCCAATCGGGCGCGCTGGCCAGGGTGATGCCACCCGTGGGGCAGAACTTCACCATCCCGAACGGTGCGGCGATGGCTTTCAGCGCGGCGATCCCGCCCGATGCTTCGGCGGGGAAAAACTTGAACCGGGTGAGCCCGAGGTCGAGCCCGCGCATCACGTCTCCGGCGCTGGCGGTGCCGGGCAGGAACGGGATGCCGCTGGCAACCGCTGCCTTGCCAAGCGGCGCGGTCAGCCCGGGAGAGACGATGAATTCGGCTCCTGCGGCGATCGACGCGGTGAGATCCGCTTCGTTGAGAACCGTTCCCGCGCCGACCACCGCGCCGGCAACCCGCTTCATCGCCGCGATCGCGTCGAGCGCGCACGGCGTGCGGAGCGTGACCTCCAGCACGGGCAGCCCGCCCGCAACCAGCGCCTGCGCAATCGGCACTGCATGCGCCACATCTTCGATCACCAGCACCGGGATCACCGGCGCCATCCGCATGATCGCTTCGATATCGTTCATGCCGCATGCTCCGCGCTGAAGGCCGCCGCGGCGCCGAACAGGCCGGGCTGGGGGTGAGTGATAAGCTTGACCGGGATCGCCGCCATCAGGCTCTCGAACCGGCCCTTGGCGCGGAACCGGGTCGCGAAGCCGGAGGCGGCGAGCGTATCCCGCAGGCGCAGCCCGAGCCCGCCGGCGATGACCACGCCGCTTGCGCCCTGCGCCAGCGCGATATCGCCCGCCACCCCGCCGAGCGCGAGACAGAAGCGTTCGACCGCCGCGGCGGCAAGGGTGTCTGCGCCCGAAGTGCCGCGGTCCCACAGCGTCAGGTCGTCCGCCGGTTCGCTTGGACGGCCAGCCAGCACGGCGAGCGTTTCGTAAATATCGACGATCCCCGGCCCGCAGACCACGCGTTCGGCCGAGACTCGCCCGTGGCGCTGGCGCAGCCGGGCGAGGATTGCGTCGTCGGTGCGGTCGAGCGGGGCAAAGTCGATGTGCCCGCCCTCGGTCGCCTGGACGTGGACGTAGCCGGCGCCATCGCGCCACAGATGCGCTACGCCGAGCCCGGTGCCGGGGCCGAGCACGCTGATCGTCCCGCGCGGCGGTAGCGCCACTTGCGGCCCGCAGAGATGCGCGAAATCGCCGGGCGCGGCGCGCGCCACCGCATGCGCCACCGCACCGAAATCGTTGACGAGGGTAAACGCCTCGATCCCCAGAGTTTCGCGGATTTGTGCCGGGCGCAGCGTCCACGGGTTGTTGGTGAAGCGGACCACTTCGCCCCCGACCGGCCCGGCCATGGCGAACGATGCGGCGCGGGGCAAAGTGCCGCCGCTCATCCGCGCGAACGCCGCCCATGCGGACTGGATGCTGGCGTGGTCCTTGGTGTGAAGCGTCGCGGGCTCACCCAGCGTAATCGCGCCGTCAGCCGCGATGTTCGCGTTTACGAACCGGGCATGGGTCCCGCCGATGTCGACCGCGACCAGCTCCATGCTTAGAGCCCCGCCGCGGCAAGCATCGCCGATCCGCCGCGTTCGGCTCCGTCGGCGCCCAGGCGCATCATCGCGAACAGTTCGCGGCCCGTGCCGGCATCGGCGGGCGGGGCGGGCGCGGGGGTGCGCCCGGAAAGGTCTGCAAGCACCTCGAGCGTGCCCGCGTGCCCGCACAGGCGGATCACGTCGCCGTCCGCGATCAGCCCAAGGGCGCCGCCGGTGCCACCGCGATCGGGGAGCGCCTCGGGTGTCACGTGGATCGCCGCGGGGACTTTGCCCGATGCGCCCGACATCCGTCCGTCGGTGACCAGCGCGACGCGGAAGCCCCTGTCCTGGAGCACGCCGAGCGGCGGGGTCAGCTTGTGGAGTTCGGGCATCCCGTTGGCGCGCGGTCCCTGGAAGCGCACGACGACGATGACGTCGCGGTCGAGTTCGCCCGCGGCGAACGCGTCGGCGACCGCTTGCTGGGTATGGAAGACGCGGCACGGCGCCTCGATGGTCCAGCGGTCCGGATCGACCGCGCTGGTCTTGAACGTCGCGCGGCCGAGGTTGCCGGTGACCAGGCGCATGCCGCCATCGGCGAG
>JANXSP010000156.1 GCA_025356575.1 Novosphingobium sp. | reverse complement strand
GCACATGCGCGATTTCATCGTCAAGGATTCGTTCGAGGATGCGCGCGCCGGCGCTGTCGCCTTGCGCGCGGACGCGTTCGCGCATCGCCGGGGTCACATCGAGCCCCCGTGCTTCGAGCACCATCGGCACAACTGCCAGTCGCGCCGCGACATCGTGGCGCGTGGCAAAGGCAGTTTCCCACAGCCCCGAATGGGCGGGCAGCGCGCCGTAGTGACTGCCGAGGCGGTGCAAATGCCGATCGAGCAGCGCGAAGTGCATCGCCTCGTCCGCCGCCACCTTCAGAAAATCGCCGACGAACTCCGCGCCCATTTCGGCGCCGAACCGCCCCGCCATATCGAGCGCGAGATCGATCGCGACGAATTCGATATGCGCCAGCGCGTGCCACAGCGCGGTGCGGCCCTGCGCCGTCCCGCCTTTGCCGCGCTTGGGCATATCGCGCGGGGCGAGCAGCAGCGGCGCTGCGGGCCAGGCCGGCGTATCGGGCATTGCCGGACCGAACCCGAACGCCAGCCGCCCCAGCCGCCAGTCCCGCGCGACCGCGCGCGCGGCCATGCATTTGGCGCGCGGTTCGGCGGTAAGCAGCGCGGCGCGGATCGCCTCGCCTACGGTGCGCCGCTCGGGCAGCGGTGCGGGCGGCAGCGCGGTCAGCAGCCGGGTCAAAGCGCGCGCGCGGCCTCGAGCACTTCGGCGGCGTGGCCCTTGACCTTGACCTTGTTCCACACGCGCGCGATCCGGCCATCGCCGCCGACCAGATAGGTCGTGCGCTCCATCCCCATGTACGTGCGCCCGTACATCGATTTCTCGGTCCAGATACCAAGCGCGTCGGACAGGCCGCCGGTCTCCGCGTCGCTCGCCAGCGGAGCGACCAGCGCGTGCTTGGCCGCAAACTTTGCATGGCGCGCGGGCGGGTCCTTGCTCACCCCGAGCAATGCGGTCCCGGCCCGCGCGAATTCGGGTGCGAGCGCGGAGAAATCCAGGTTTTCGGTCGTGCAGCCGGGCGTGTCGTCCTTGGGGTAGAAGAACACCACCAGCTTGCGCCCGGCGAAATCGCCAACGCGCAGCGCCGCGCCATCGGCGCCGGTCAGCGCGATGTCGGGCATTGCCGCGCCCATCCCGATCCGGTCGGTCATCATCAGGTCTCCCGTTCCAGCGCTTCACCGAACGCCGCGCTCCACGCTGCGGCGACGACGCCGCGCGCCTGCGCCAGCGCTGCCAGCAGCTGTGCCCAATCGCTGCAACGGCACGCCTTGGCAAGCGCCGCACACGCCGGTGCGGCCGGCTCCCGGATATCGGGCGCAAGCATCCGCGCCGCGACGAGCAGGCGCGTGAGGAAGTCGTGCGCCGGCGCCACCTCTGCCGCGATCAGTCCGCGCTGGGCCAGCGCCGCCAGCGCCTCATCGAGCCGGGGATGAAAGCAGCACCGTTCGCGCAGTTGCAGATAATGGACCACGAACTCCAGATCGACGAGCCCGCCGCGCGCCAGCTTGGCATCGAGCGGGCCCTGCGGCGGTTTGTGCGCCGCCATCTCCGCGCGCATCGCCAGGACATCGCGGCGCAGCCCGGCCGCATCACGCGGCGCGGCCAGCACGGCGGCGATCGTCTCGGAAAGTTCGGCCTGCGCCGCGGCGGGTCCGTAAAGCGGCCGCGCGCGGGTCAGCGCCATGTGTTCCCACGTCCACGCGTCGTCACGCTGGTAGCGCGCAAAGCTTTCCGCGCTGACCGCCAGCGGACCCTGCGCGCCCGAGGGACGCAGCCGCGTATCCACTTCGTAGAGCGCGCCGTCGGCCGTGGGCACACTCAGCGCCCCGCCGACGCGCTGGGCCAGGCGGTTGAAGTAATGCGTCGCGCCCAGCGGCCGCGTGCCGTCCGAAACGCTCTGGTGACTGCCGCTGAAGACGTAAATCAGGTCGAGGTCCGAAGCGTGGGTCAGCGCCCCGCCGCCGAGCCTGCCGAGCCCCAGGACGATCAGGTCCGACCCCGGGACGGCGCCGTGAACCCGCGCGAACTCGGCCGTCGCGGCCTGCGCCAGAACGCGCAGCGCGGCCTCGGCGATCCGCGCCAGCGCAGCGGCGACCGCCAGCGGATCGGTCGCGCCCTCGATCAGCTGCACCCCGAGGATAAAGCGCAATTCGCCGACCCCGCGGCGGACGCGCCCGAGCAGCCGTTCGTAATCGTCACCCGCCTCGCCGCGCGCGAACGCCGTCTCGAGTTCGGCGACGCTCCCCGGCACCTCGAACGCGCTGGCATCGATCAGCGGGTCGAGGAGATCGGCGCGCCGTGCCAGGGCATCGGCCAGCGGCGGAGCAAGCGCGAGAATTCGCCCGAGCAGCGCCAGCAGCGCGGGCCGCGCCTCGAGCAGGCGGAACAGGTTGATCGCGCTGGGCAGGTTGCCGAGCAGTTCCTCCCACCGCGCCAGCGCGCGGAGCGGATCGGGCGCGGCGGCGAGCGCGGCGAGCAGCGCCGGGCGGACGCGCGCAAACGCCTCGAGCGCGGCGGGGCTGCGCAGCGCGCGGAACTTGCCCGAGCGCCACGCCGCGATGCGTTCGGCCAAGGCCTTGGCGTCGGGGAAGCCGAGCGCGGCCAGCTCCTGCGCCAGCGCTGCGTTATCGCGCGGCGCGGGAACGCTCACGCTAGTTGTCCCGCTCTGCGCCGCGATCAGCCCATCGTAACGCAGCGCCACCGCCTCGGTCAGCACAGTCAGCTCTGCAACCAGCGCCGCGCCATCCGCTAGCCCATCGAGCCGGGCGACGCGGTCGATCGCCTCGGCGCTGGGGGGCAGGCTGTGGGTCTGCTGGTCGGCGATCATCTGCAGGCGGTGCTCGATCGTCCGCAGCCGGTCGTAGCTCGCACCGAGCAGCGCGGCGTCCTCGCCCGCAACGATCCCCGCCGCGGCCAACGCGTCGAGGCTGGCGCGGGTGCCGCGCAGCCGCAGCGCGGGATTGCGCCCGCCGTGGATAAGCTGGTGGGTCTGCGCGAAGAACTCGATCTCGCGAATCCCGCCGCGCCCGCGCTTGAGATCGAAACCGGGACCGGGACGCGCGGCGCCGGTGTGGCTGGCGCGGATTTGGGCGGTGAGTCGGCCGATCTCGGCAATCGCCCCGAAATCCAGACTGCGGCGCCACACAAACGGACGGATGGCGGCCAGGAACGCCTCGCCCGCCGGAATATCGCCCGCTGCCGCCCGTGCCCGGATGAACGCCGCGCGTTCCCACGCCAGCGCGCTCGATTCGTAGTGCGTCAGCGCCGCATCCTGCTCGATCGCCAGCGGGCTGATCTCCGACGCCGGGCGAAGTCGCAGGTCGACGCGAAAGACATAGCCTTCGCTATCGACCGCCGAGAGCGTCTCGACCACGCGGCGCGCCGCACGCTGCGCAGCTTCGGCTGGCTCGTCGCGCGCGCGGCGGGGCAGTGCCTCGCGGTCGTATAGCAGGATCGGGTCGATGTCGGACGAATAATTGAGCTCGCCCGCGCCGTGCTTGCCGAGCGCGAGCGCGTAGAACCCGGCAGGTTCGGCGCCGGGCAAGCGGTAGACCACCGCCTCGGCGATCGCGGCGTCGAGCGCGCGGTCGGCGAAGGCCGAGAGTGTTCGCATGACCGCGCCGAGCGTGAATGCTCCGGCGAGGTCGCCAATCCCGAGGGCTACCGCCAGCGCCAGCCGCTCGCGCCGCAGCGCGGTGCCGAGCTCGTCCGCTCCCGCGCCTGCTGCGCGCGCCCATTCGAGCGCCGCCGCACCCTCGCCGCGCGCCAGCAGATCCGCCAGATCCGACAAACGCGCGAGCCCGCGAGCCAGGAACGGAGCCTCGGCGCGCGCGCGGGC
>JANXSP010000122.1 GCA_025356575.1 Novosphingobium sp. | reverse complement strand
GTTTGCCGTGTTGCGACATCATTGGCGATCGAAGCCACAGCGCTCCGGTCGATAACGTTTACGTCCGCAGGCATGGTCGCGACAAAAGTGGCCGCACCCTCGATGCTACCGCGATCGAGAATTCCTTCAATGCGCAGGGCGAACACCCGGTCGAACTCAGGCCACCAGCGCCGCACGCGCTCGAACTGCTGCGCCGCGCGTGGGCGAAGGCTAAGGCCCTCGAGAAGCATTGTTGACGCTGACAGCCGGCCGGCCATGTAGGGCATGGCCGCAACCGCCAGTCGATCGTATGCCAGTGCTTCTCGGAAGCGGCCAACGTCGACCAACTGATTGCGCAACCCGGCGGCGACGAATGGAGAGTTCGGGTCTAGCTCGAAGGCCTTGCGCAGTGCCAATTCGCACTGACCCATCTCCGCGGGCGAATAGAGTGTGCAAACCGGCAAGGCCACATCGCCGTAGTTTGGTGCAAGCACGCGAGCACGTGCCGCGGCCACTCGTCCCTTGATCAGCGCGGTCGCTCGATCCGCGGGCGCGAGGAGCGGCAGAACATGGCTCGTGCTCATCGCCAAGCCCAGTTGTGCCACAGCAGAATCGGGCATTTGCCGAGCGATGCGTTCGACGGCCTGATAGCTACTGACCGGATCCTCAAACAGGATCATCATGCTCCATTGGCGCAGAAGTTCCCCTGTTAGCCGGCGATCTCCTGGTCGGTGGCGATCAAGCGCCATCATCGCGCCCGTCGTGGCCAAAGCTGTTGCAGCGAAAGCTCCCATTTGCTCTGGAAGGTCTTTCGCGTTCTCGGATATGACGCTGAATCGCCGGGACAGCAGGAGTGTACCGTGTGTGAGGTCGTCAAGCTGGAGGTCGGCCTCGACCAGACCGCCGATCGTCCGGACTTGACCGGAAAGACGCAGGTCCGCTGGTTGCCCCAGACGTGATCCATCGCGCGCTTTAAGCACTGGCAGGCCGCTATTGGTCAGCATGTCGGCAACCACGGCGTCACTCGCCTTCGCGGTCTCACGCGCTAACCGTCCGCCGGAAGAAACTAGGGGCGCAAGCTCGACAACAGGGAGCGGCGGATGCGATTGGTCGGGTTGATCGCGAAGCCAGAACAAGCAGAATGCAGCAGCGGCCAACGCGGCTAGGTAGCCCCATGTCGACCAGCGTTTGGACCATCTCTGCGGCTCGACTTCGGTCAGGCGATAGCCTGCCTTGGGCACGGTTTGGATCGCGAAGGCGCCGCTCGCCTTCGCAATGCGCCTGAGGATCAAGATTGCGCGGTTAATGACGTCGTCCCCGACGATCCGCCCGTTCCAGCATGTTTCGACCAATATATCGCGGTTGACGACTTGCCCGCGTCGGTCGGCGAGCGCGATCAACACCTTCAGCGGCTGTGGCTCAACGCGTTCCGTCTGGCGATTAAAGCGAATCTCGTGAGCAAGAGGGTCGACCAAGAGCTGCCCCAGCCGGAAGGCCGGGCGCTCGGCGAGGACCATCGGCGTGGATGCTATCGACCGGAACTGATCCACGGCGGCACTCCCCCTAACGAGTTCGATACCACGAAATCAGGAAAAAATCAGATATCCTCCATCGCAATCGGCTCGGACAAAGCGTGGATGAAAGTGAAGCAACAGACACCGGGGGCATTCCATGCAACTTCATAGGTTACGAGCTTCGATTGCGACGATGCTCGTCTTCGCCACTTGCGCTTGCGCCAGCGGAAACACTATTGCAATGAGTGTACCGCCGCCGGTCGCCCAAGCGCCGGTCCTTACGCCCACGCCCACGTCGGCGCCTGTGGGTCAGGCGATCCCGGCAGCGCTGCAGACGGTTTCACCGGCATCGCCGCTCGCCGGAACCACCAAATTTTCAACGCTGGCTCTAGCCACGGATTTTCCGCTGCTCATGGCGGCAGCGAAGGGCGGACCAGGAACTGGCGATACGACGACGACGACTGCCGGCGGGGTGCTCAGAGTCGATCCGAATGGCACGTATCAGCTGACGATCAACAATCCGGCGCTGGGAATAAACAATGTAGACGCGACCACGCGGAGTAAGCAGGGCGTGTTTTATACCACGTCTACGCTGACCTCGGCGAATCTAGACTACACACGCTTTGGCTACTGGCTCCGCGACGACGGCGTTGACGGCGTGTTCAACCTTGGCGCTTGGACGGCAGGCTTCGTGACGCCGGTCGCAAACCTTCCAGCGCAAGGGAGCGCAACCTACGCTGGCAAGGCGTCGGGCCTTTATAATGTCGCCATCAGCGCAACTTCCCCGGCCGATTTCGACAGCAGCTTCAAAGGCGACGTCAGCATGTCCGCCAACTTTGGAGCGTCAACTCTATCGGGAGCAATCACAAATATCGCTGCAACAAGCCTTTACTCGGCTTTCACAGGACCGGTGAACGACATCGGCTTCTCCGCATCGATTGACCGGACCAACAACCTGTTCGCCGGCACTACGTCGGTGGCTGGGCAAGCATCGGGACCCTACGCCTTCGGGCCGACCGCAAGCGGCCTCATCAATGGGCGCTTCTACGGCCCCAGCGCAACTGAAGTCGGCGCAGTGTTCAACTTGTCCGAAGGCGCGCGGCGTCTCATAGGGTCCTTCGGACTCATAGGGTCCCCCGGCGTAAAGCCATGAATGGTCGTGTTGATCGCGTTTCTTGCAGCGGGCGCAGTCGCCGCCGCTTTGCCGGTCGATGACGCGAAGTCTCTGATCACCGCGGGACGGCTGGACGAAGCGCGTGCTTTGCTCCAGCACCAACCGAGCAATTCCGAGACCTGCTTCCTGCTTGGTCTGATAGCAGTGGCCGAGCACGATTACCGCACCGCTATTTCGCAGTTCCGCAAAGCCCTGGTCTTCGACCCGCGCTCCGCCCGGCTTCGGCTCGAGCTGGGACGAGCATTCTACCTGGCCAGAGACTATGCGAATGCCGAACGGCAGTTCGAGCGTGCGCTCGCCGGCGATTTGCCGCCGCCAGTCAAGGCCAATGCGCGCCAATTCCTCTCGCAGGTCAGGCGCGAAAAGCGCTGGTCGTTCGGCTTTAACCTGGCCGTTGCGCCGGACACCAATGTCAACGCCGGCTCATCGGCAAGCGAGACGATCATCTTCGGCCTACCGTTCCAACTTGGCAACGATGCCAAGATGCGGAGCGGGGTCGGTGTCGTAGGCGGCGCGAGCGCGGAGTTCTCGCCCGCCATTACGAGGCGATGGCGATGGATAATGGGGATTGCGGCCCAGCGCCGCGAATATGGCGGCACCCAATTCGACGACACGATCGCAAGCGCCTGGTCTGGCCCGCAATGGATGGGCGAAAAGATCGGGGTCAGTGCGGCGTCCACCCTCCTCAGACGATGGTATGGGGGCCGCATGTACCAGCGGGCTATCGGCGGTCGGATCGAGACAGTCCTCTACCCGGACTCGCGCACAGCGATCCCGCTCGGCCTGTCCGGTCAGCAATTCGATTACCCGACCTACCCTGCCCAGTCGGGACCGGTCTGGTCGCTCAGCGCCGGAGTTGTCCGGATTCTGGGTCCCACGACCTCGGCCACCCTGCTGGTGAACGGTGCGGTGCAGAAGGCCCGCACGCGGAACCTCTCAAACCGCTCGCTGACTGCATCGCTCAGCGTGACCCGCGATTTGCGTGGAGGCTTCACGGTCACGATGGCACCGACTTACGCCATGGCCGACTATGAGGCTCCCGATGCCCTGTTCGGCATTACCCGCCGCGACCGGTCGACCGAAATGCGCATAACCATACTCAACCGCCGCGCCGCCATCTGGCACTTTACGCCAACGATTACATATACCCATGTCCGCCGGACGAGCACGATAAGCCTGTACAATATCCGGCAAGACCGTCTCGAGTGCAGCTTCACAACGTCGTTTTGACACGGCTCAGGATGGCATATCGTTTTCAGCAAATCCGTCCGCTTTGGGATCTCTTGCAGAATGTCTGCTTGCCAGTTGTGTCACGCCGTTATCTGACAGTCAGCAACCGGTCCAAATCACGTTGTCGAGCGCCGCCGAATTATACAGCAACTACATCGTGAACATTGGTTTGACGACAACGGCGCTCCTTGTGTGCGAACAAGGGTTGAGAATACTCTGGTCAGATGCGCGGGTTCTGTCGGTCTAACCGCAACTCTTCTCCGGTGGGCGTAGGTCCGCCTTTGTGCGTGAGCGTCTAGCCGCCGAACAGCGGATCGAACCTGTTCCACCACATCCGCACCGTCTCGTGGCAGATGTCGATCCGGCGTTCGAACAGCAGGTCCTCCGCCGTTCGCGGGGCATGTGCCTCGTCCTAACCCCAGTTCCTGACGGGCGGTGCATTTGGTCTGACAATGCCCCCCGCCGGCACTAGTCTGGCAATCCGATTCCACGCTATTGACTGGAGCATGACGCCATCTCCGCATCAATCGCCGCTGCTGTTTGACCGACGCTTGTTGGCGGCCGCGGCAGCGATGAATGCCGCTGACCTTCCTCGCGCCGAACGGCTGCTGAGGGGTCTGCTCAAGGACGATCCGTTCGATCCTCGCGCAATTCGGCTGATGGCGGAATTGGCCGGGCGGATCGGGCGCAATAAGGATGCCGAAGCCTTGCTGCGCCGGGCGTTGGAACTTGCTCCCGAATTCACTGCAGCCCGCTCCAACTTGGCGTTGGTCCTTTATCGGCAGAACCGCCCTACCGAGGCAATCTCCGAACTGGAGCGGGTGACGCTGGAGGAGCCCGAGGATATCGGTCACGCTAACCTGAAGGCCGCGGCGCTCGGGCGGGTGGGCGAATTTGACGAGGCGCTAACAATTTACGAGCGGGTTCTGGCGGAGGCACCTCAGCAACCGGGCGTGTGGATGAGCTTTGGCCACATGCTCAAGACTGTTGGCCGGACAACGGACGGCATCGCCGCCTATCGGCGCAGCATAGAGCAGCGCCCATCGTTTGGAGAGGCGTGGTGGAGCCTTGCCAACCTAAAAACCTTTCGCTTCGAGGACGCCGATCTTGAGGTGATGCGCGATCTATTGGCAAGCGCCAAAATTACCACGGAGGAGCGCTTTCATCTTCACTTCGCGCTTGGCAAGGCGCTCGAAGATCGCGGGTGCATTTCGGAATCCTTCGCCAACTATGCTGCTGGCAATGAACAACGGCGACGGACAGTGCATTATCGACGAGGAGAAACTACCGCATTCGTCAATCGATCGATGGCGCTGGCAACACGTGATTTTTTCGCAGCGCGAGCGGGGCAAGGCATTACCGCGCGCGATCCGATATTCGTGCTGGGCATGCCGCGCGCCGGGTCAACGCTGGTAGAGCAGATCTTGTCGTCTCACAGCCAGGTAGAAGGGACCAGCGAGTTACACGACATCCCGGCTCTGGCAAATGAACTCGGCGATTACCCGCAGGCGATCGAGGAAATGTCGCCAGATAAATTACGGGGGCTAGGCGAAGCGTATTTGTCGCGCACCCGCGTGCAGCGGCATACCGATCGACCGTATTTCATCGACAAGCTGCCCAACAACTGGGCGCATGTCGTGTTGATCCATCTCGCCTTGCCCAACGCGAGAATTATCGATGCCAGGCGCCATCCGCTGAGCTGCTGTTTTTCAAATTTCAAACAGCACTTCGCGCAAGGCCAAGCGTTCAGTTACGATCTGGAAGACATGGGGCACTACTACCGCGATTATGTGCGGCTCATGACGCATATCGATGCAGCGCTACCAGGTCGGATACACCGCGTATGTTATGAGCGGATGGTGGGCGACACCGAGACTGAAGTGCGCTCGTTGCTCGAATACTGCGGGCTCGAATTCGAACCCGCCTGTCTCGCCTTTCACCAGACCGAGCGACCCGTCCGAACTGCCAGTTCGGAACAGGTTCGCCAACCGATCTACCGCGGCGCAACCGAATCTTGGAAACCTTTCGAGCCGTTCCTCGATCCGCTCAAGGCAGCGCTGGGACCAGTGCTCGACGATCAGCTGAGCGACAAGGGCTAAGGCGAACGGCGAGCCGAGCACGAAAACCTGCGTGCAGGCTAAACATTTGTGTTGGTCGCGCGGAAAAAAGGGAGCATCCGGCGCCCGGCTTTCCCTTACACAGGTTCTCCAATGCGCCACACTGTTCGCCACCCGGCAATCGCTGTCCTGCTTGCTTCGACCGCCATGTTTGCGGTGCCTGCCGCCGCGCAAACCGCGATTACATCCGCGCCACGGACCGGCGATACGCCAGTTGCCCCGAACCCGGCCAGCGACAGTTCTGTGACAGACGATCCCAATGTGA
>JANXSP010000118.1 GCA_025356575.1 Novosphingobium sp. | reverse complement strand
GGCGGAGACGGCGGCGACGGGGTCAACGCCGGCGATATCACCCCCGAAACGCCCGGCGGGTTCGGTGGGGCTGGCACGGGCGGTACGATCAGCGCGCTCGCCGGGCCCGCCAACGGCACGCTGACGACCGCTTCATTCGCGGCCAACGCGGGCGGGACCGGCGGCCACGGCGGCGCCGGGGGAGCTGGTTTCGGTACCGGCGCACGCGGAGGTGATGGCGGCATCGGTATCGGCGGGCGAGTGGTCGCGGGCTCGGGCGGCGATAACTTGGCGCTGCCCCAAGTGGGTTTCGCCAATCTGGGCGTGGCCTCGCTCGATGCCAGCGGATTGGGCGGAGCCGGCGGTGACAGCATCGTCGACAGCCCGCGCGGGATCGGCGGCGATGGCGGCGCCGGGCAATCCGGCAGCGCGACGCTCCTCGCCGCGGGGAGTGCGGTGCGTTTTTCGAGCGCTCAAGTGCGCGCCAACGCGACCGGCGGCGCGGGCGGCTTCGGCTTGACCAACGGCGCGGGCGGCGCGGCGATGCTGGTCGCCGGCTCGGGCTTCGCGCTCGACGTTCGCGGACCAGCGGCGCTGCCCAATCGCGGTCAAGTGGATGGTACCAACCTGGTGCTCCGCTCGGTCACGACTGCGGGTACGGGGATCAAGTCGGGCGCCACCTCAGGCGTGAATAGTAACGTTATCAGCATTGTCGGAGGCGATGTTCGTGTGAGTTCGCTCGACGCTGGCGTTGTCGGCGGCGCGCCAGGCGCGCCCGTCGGCAGCGATTCGATTTCGCTCTCCAACGGCACGCTGGCTGTCAGCGGCGCGCTGACCTTCGCCACCACCAACACCCTTGGCGTGGCGCTCGACAGTTCGACCATCAGTGCTGCCTCCACCACTCTTTCGGCTTCCGATTTCGTGTTCCTGCTCCCGCGCGTAGCAAGCAAGGGAACCCTGACGACGGGGACACTGGCGCTTGCCACCGCGCGCAACGCGTACCTCGATGGGAACGTGGCGAGCACCGGGCCGGTAAGCATCGTCGCCCCCGGATCGATCGACGTCGGATCGATCGTCGCGCCCGCAGCTATCGCGCTGACCGCGACGACGGGAAGCATCCGTACCGGCGCTGTGCAAGGCGATGCGCTTTCCGCGGCGGCAGCGACATCGCTCACGACGGGAACGATCACGACCGCGCAGAGCGTGGCGCTGACCGCTGGCGGAACGGCCCTTACCGGTGCGATCGTCGCGGGCGACCGGGTGACCGCCAGCGCCGGGGGCAACCTCACCACCGGCGCCGTGTCTGCCGGACGCAGCGCACCGAGCGCGGCACCGGGCGCGACCTACGCCGTCTCGCTGACCAGCGGCGGCGCGCTCGTCGCCGGCGACCTCGCGGGGAACGCGATCAAGACCCAGTCGGGCGGCGCCACGACCGTGGGTAACGTCGATGCACGCGGCAATTTCAGCGGCACCGCGGGCACCGGTTTCACCAGCCAGGCGATCACCGCGACGGGCACGCTCGGTGTCCAGGCCATTCAAGGAATCGTAACCGGCGCGCTATCGGGCGCGCAAAGCGTCGTCCTCAGCGCCGGTACCACGCTTTCCGCCGGCGCGATTGCGTCGCAGCAGAAGGTCGCGCTGACCGCGGGCGGAGCTGCGACGACGGGTGCGATCACGGCGGGCGACAGCGTCACCGCCGATGTGACCGGCAATCTCACCACGGGCGCCGTCTCGGCCGGACGCGTATCGCCAAGTGCGGCGGCCGGGGCGAGCTATGCCGTCTCATTGACGAGCCGCGGCGCGCTCCTGAGCGGGGATATTGCGGGCAACGCCGTAACCACCAAATCGACCCTGGCCACGACTCTCGGCAACGTCGATGCGCGCGGCAGCTTCGGCGGCACCGCAGGCACCGGATTCACCAGCCAGGCGATCACCGCGACCGGCACGCTCGCGGTGCAGGCAATCCAGGGGATCGTGACCGGCGCGCTGTCGGGCACGCAAGGCGTCACCCTCGGCGAAGGGACCACGCTAACAAGCGGTTCGGTAGGTTCGGGCCAGAAGATTGCCATCACTGCGGGCAGTGCGGTGGCGACCGGCGCACTTAGTGCTGGCGATAGCGTGACCGCCGACAGCGGCGGCGACTTGACGACCGCGGCGATCTCGGCGGGCCGGACCGCGCCGAGCGCGGCGCCGGGCGCGACGTACGCGGTCGCCCTGACCAGCGGCGGGTCGGTTCAGACGGGGACGATCGCGGGCGCCAACGTGGCGGTCCGGTCGGTGGGCGCGACAACCCTCGGCGCGGTCGATGCGCGGGGCAATTTCAGCGCGGCTGCGGGCAGCGACTTTTCGGGTCAGGCCATCGCGGCGACGGGCACGCTGGTGGTCCAGGCAGCCCGGTCGATCTCCGCCGGGGCGCTTGCGGGAATCCAAGGCGTTCGCCTGACCGCGGGCACGACGCTGGGCGTCGGCACGGTCGTCACGGCGCAGAAACTCGATATCTCGGCGGGCGGTGCGGCGACGACCGCGGCGCTCACCGCGGGCGACAGCGTGACCGTGAACACCGGGGGCAATCTCGCCGTAGGCAGCGTGTCGGCCGGTCGCGTAACCCCGAGCGCGGCGCTTGGCGCGACGTACGCGTTGTCGCTCATCAGCGGCGGAGCGCTGTCATCGGGCGATATCGCAGGCGCGAACGTGACGACGCAATCGTCTGGCACCACGGGGATCGGGGCGGTCGACGCGCGGGGCAATTTCGGCGCCACGGCGACCGGTGGGTTCGCCAGTCAGGCGATTGCCGCGGCGGGAACGCTGACGATCCAGACGGCGCAAGCGCTCACGTCCGGGGCGCTTGCCGGGACGCAGGGCGTCACCCTGGCCGCGGGCACTACCTTGGGGACCGGACCAATCAGTTCCGCTCAAAAGATCGCGCTCGTTTCGGGAGCCGCGGCAACGACCGGGGCGTTGACCGCGGGCGACAGCATTTCGGCGAATGCTGGCGGCAATCTGACGATGGGCTCAGCATCCGCCGGCCGGATCGCGCCCAGCGCCGCGCCGGGCGCAAGTTTCGCCGTTGCATTGACCAGCGGCGGCGCCTTGCAGGCGGGCGATATCGCGGGCGCCGCGGTCGCTGTCCAGGCGACAGGCGCGGCGACCTTCGGCAACGTCGATGCCCGCGGCGCGGCGCGCCTGGCAGCCGGCACGAACCTGACCGGGCAAACCGTGTCGGCGACCGGCGCACTGCTTGCGACCGCCGGGCAGGCGCTTGCGCTCGGCAATATCGGCGCGGCGGATGTCCGCGTGGTGGCGGGCACCGACATGGCCATTGGCGCGGTCACCTCGGCGCAGACCGCGCTCCTGATCGCTGGCGGCAATATCGCCGGTGGAGCGATCAGCGGCCGCGATGTCATTGCGTTGGCCGGTGGCAGCATCGCTTCCGGCGCGCTAAATGCAACGGGCACGGGCAGCAGCGGCCAGGTCTACCTTGCCGGCGCTGGGACGATACCGAGCACGTCCTCGCCCTTGACGGTCACTGCCGCGACAATCCTCGGATCCGCGCCGGTGCGAAGCGGCGGCGCAATCGGTGCTGGCGGACCGGTGACGGCGCGCGCGCTCACCGCGGCAACGCAGAGTGGTTTCTCCGCCCCCGCGATGACGGTAGCCACCGCAATCGTGATCGACGCGGGCGGGACCGCGGCGGTGCAGGGCCGCTGGTCGTCTCCGCTGATCACGGTCTCGTCGAACGACATCGATATCGCGGCGAGCGGCCGGCTCGATGCGGGGCTCGGGACGATCCAGCTCAATTCGCTCAATCCCGCGCAGGCGCTGGTCGGCGATGGGCTGACTGGCACGGGCTACGCGCTCTCCAACGCCGAATTCGCGCGGATCAACAGCGGCAACTTCACGTTCGTGGCGCGCGACAACACCGGCGCGGTCGATCTGGTCATCGGAATATTGAACGTAACCGGGCCTGATGCCGGGAGTACGATCGACCTGCCCAATGGTTCGGTCGTGTTTGCCACGGGTTCGGCCAGTGCGCCGAGCGGGGGGACGCTGGTGTCGGGCCAGGTCACCGCGGTGGGTTTCCGCGACACCAACACGCTCCTGTTCGGCACCGGTCGCCTGCAGATCGACAACGCTGCGGGCGGGATCGCGGTCAGCGGGCGGGGCGGGGCGCTGAGCGGACAAGTGGTCGTGAACGCCGCGCGATTCGAGGCGGCCAGTGCTGCGCTCCTCGCGCGGTTGGCGGCCGATCCCAACTATGCGGGCCGGTTCAGGGACCTCAACACCCCAACCGGCACGGTCCGGGCCGGCGGGGTGATCAGCGGGGGGTCGTTGAACTTCGCCGGCGCCAAGGCCGTGCTCATCCAAAACACCGGGACATACGCCGATCCCACCGGCTTCTTTACGCGGCTGACGGCGCTCTCGGCGGGAAGCGCGGCAGCGCCGATCGAACTGGTGGTCAACGGTCAGTTGCTCAACGGCTCAGCCACCGTCACCGGAACCAAGGTGCACACCGCGATCCGCGCGCTCGGCATCGGCGGCTATAAAGCGGGCAGCACGGTCAACGGTTGCCTCGTTTCGCTGCCGCTGTGCGGCTTTCCGGGCTATTTCCCGATTCCCGCGCTTGCGGATGAGTTCGGCCTGGTCACGCTCGACCAGCTTTCCGAAGAACCGTTCACCGACGAGTCCGAGCAACGCAACGAGCGCGTGGGCAGCGGCGGGCTTGGCCCGATCGCCCCGCCCGAACCGCTCATCGACACGCGCCCGCTCGATCCGCCGGCGGATATCGACGACCCCGTAACCGGCAGCGGCATCCCCGAGCCGGGCGGGCACAAGGCCGACCCCAGGGACGGGAGCAAGTGATGCGGACCCGCACTTCAAACCGGCTCGCGGCGTCGTTCGCAGCGCTCGCCGCCACGTTGACAATCGCCGCGAGCGCCAGCGCTGAGCCAATCCCGCTGTCGGTCCGCAGCAGTTTCCGTGTGGGCAACGGCGGGGTCATCTGTAGCGCCCAGACCGTTCTGATCGACCCCCGGCTCGGCGGGATGTTCGACCGTGCCTATCGCCTGAGCTGCCGCGATGCGACCGCCGCGGTCGGCAACCTGATCGCGGTGCGGCGCCCAATCGTGCTGGAGAGCGAGGCGTGGGGATTGACCGGACCCGATCGGGCCAAGCTGGGGCTCGATTGCGTGGCGCCGGTCACCGAAGCGATTGCCGGCCTCGGCCAAGCGCGCAGCCTGACCTGCCGGGACCGCGACAGCGGCGTCGATTATCGCCGATACCTCTATCACGCGGGGGTGACCGATTACCTGGTCGAAGGACTGGCGGGATACGATCCGGCGCTGCGCCTAGCCCTGGCCAGCATTGTCACCGATCATGCTGTACCCGGAGAGATCCACGTTGCTACCACCCAGGCCGGAGACGCGGCCGGGTTTGCCCGCGTGCAGGCCGGCCAGCTCGATTTCACCAATGCCCGGACCGAGGCGTACTACCGCAACAACGGGGGCAACTTCGCTGAATCTGCGGCATTCTTCGACGTATTGAGCGACCGCGAAACCGCGCAATCGACGCGCGCTGCCGAAACGCTCGCCAATCTTGGCCTGCAACAATCCAACCTCGGCAATGCGGCGGCGGCGGAACGCTATTTCACCCGGGCCACGGCCACCTTGGCGCACCGCGATGGGGTCGCCCAGCGCCTGATCCGCAACTACCGCGCGATCCACGCGCTCAACCAGGGCGATTTGCCGGGAGCGTTGGCCGCGCTCGCCGCGCCGGTTATCCCCATCGGCCAATTCAGCGACGAGGGCGGGCTGCGCGAGGGGCTGATCGCGATCCCCGTTGCCGAACAGATCAATCGCGAAAACGCCGGACTGCGGCGGATCGGCGGGATCGACGCCAAGCTCACGCCCGAAGAACGCGCGACCCTCCTCGACGCTCAGGCCGCAGCATTGCGCGGCGTTACCTTGCGCCGCCAGGGCCAGTCGGGCGAGGCCGAGGGAATGCTGTCCAGCGCGCTCACCACGCTCGACAGCGTGCGCGATGGCCGAGTGGCTTCGATCGCATGGCTGCGTGCCGAGATCGGGATCGAACGCGCGTTCATCGCCGAAGCGCAAAACCGGCGCGCCGACGCGGCGGGGCATTTCGATGGGGCTATCGGCGTGCTCGAACGCGGTTATCCGCATTCGCCGGCGCTGCTGTCTGCCCAGGCACGCAAGGCGGCGTTCTTGGCCCGCGGCGGCGATGTCGACGCTGCCCGCGCCTTGTTTGCCCAGGTCATCGCTATCAGCGAAAGCACGCCCGACAGCGGTGTCGTCCTGGCCCCGCTGCTCGCGCCGTACTTCGCCCTGCTCAGCGGCAACGGCGCGTCCGGGGCCGAAGCGGGTGACGCCGCGGCCATGCTCCGGGCAGCGCAAGTGCTTCAGCGCCCCGGCGTGGCCCAAACCCAAGCCGTCCTCGCGCGCGGATTGTCCGAAGGCAACGACGAGGCGGCTGCGCTGTTCCGCCTGTCGCTGGCGCGCACTCGCGGGATTGCGCGCAGCGAGGGCGAGATTGCCGAACTGGCGGCCGTTGCGGCGCCGACCCCGGCGCAGGTCCTGAGCCTTGCCGCCGCTCGTTCAAGCCTGGCCGAACTGGCGCGCGAGCAGACCGCACTTCAAGCGCAGCTCAGCGCGTTTCCGCGATACCGCGTGCTTGCCCCGCAAACCGTGGGATTGCCCGAACTGCAGCACGCGCTCCACGCGGGCGAGGCCTATTACAAACTGTCTGTGGTCGGCGATGAGGCATTCGCGCTGTTCGTTACGCCCGATTCTGCGCGGGGATGGCAGATCGAAGGCGGGCTTGCGGCGCTGGCGGGCGATGTGCGCACGGTGCGCGACAGCATCGTGCGGATCGAAAACGGTAAGCGCGTCACCTATCCGTTCGATCTCGACAAGGCGCGCGCGCTCTATCTCAAGTTGTTCGGTCCGGTCGATGCCGCGGTCCAGTCGGCACACCATGTCATCGTCGAGCCCGATGGCCCCTTGCTCGAACTGCCCGCGGCAGTGCTGATTACCGCCGACAAGGGCATCGCCGATTATCACCAGCGGATGCAAAGCCCCGACGGCGATCCGTTCGACCTTACCGGGATCGCCTGGCTCGGCCGCGGGCACGAACTTTCGGTCGCAGTCAGTCCCCGCGGGTTCATCGACATCCGCAACCTGGCGCCGTCGCGCGCGCCGCGTACTTACCTCGGGCTAGGCGAGAACGCCGTGCCGTCCGCGCGACCCGTGACCGCGGTGGCGACCGATTGCGACTGGCCGCTGGCAACCTGGCAGCACCCGATTTCGGCGGACGAGCTGACGTTCGCGAAGTCGCGGCTCGATCCGCAAGGTGGCGGCTTGCTGACCGGTGCGGCTTTCACCGATGTCGCACTCGATAGCGGGGCGGTGCAGGGGGCCGCACTCGATCAATACCGCGTGCTCCATTTCGCCACGCACGGCCTGGTCACCGCTCCGCGCCCGGAATGCCCGGCGCGCCCGGCGCTCGTCACTTCGTTCGGCGGCACGGGCAGCGACGGACTGCTCTCGTTTCGCGAGATTTTCGATCTCAAGCTCGATGCCGACGTGGTGATCCTGTCGGCCTGCGATACCGCGGGCATGGCGACGATCGGGGCAAGCCGCGAGGCGGGGGTCACGACCGGGGGCAACTTCGCGCTCGATGGGCTGGTCCGCGCCTTTGTCGGTGCCGGCGCGCGATCGGTGATCGCCAGCCACTGGCCGGTGCCCGACGAATACGATGCGACCAAAAAGCTGATCGGCGGGCTGATCAACGCCCCCGCCGGCGCCAGTATGGGCGATGCTCTGGCGGGCGCCGAGCGCACGCTGATGGACGATCCGCTGACGTCGCACCCGTTCTACTGGGCGGCGTTCATCATCCTGGGCGATGGGGCCAAGCCGCTGGTCGGCGGCGGACCGGGCATCCCGGTCGCGGCGAAATGAAAATTGGCTCCCCGAGTTGGATTCGAACCAACGACCAAGTGATTAACAGTCACCTACTCTACCGCTGAGCTATCGGGGAGCAGCCGGTTAGGCAGGGATGCGCCTATAACAGCGCCGCTGCGTTTGACAACCCTGTGGGGTGCGGGCCTGGTTCAAACGAGGAACTGTTCGGTTACGATCCGTTCGTCGAGGCTATGCCCTGGATCGAACAACAGCGTCAGTTCGCGTTCGCGGGCGATTTGGAGGCGGACCTCGCTGATGTTGCGCAGCTCCTTCTGATCGGCGACGACTGCCACCGGGCGCTTGACCGCCTCGAGCACGCGAAACGCGATCTGCGAATGGTCGGGCAGAATCGCACCGCGCCAGCGCCGCGGTCGAAACGGGCTGATCGGGGTCAGCGCGAGCATTTTCGACCCGAGCGGCAGGATCGGTCCGTTGGCCGAAAGATTGTACGCGGTCGAGCCTGCGGGAGTCGCGACCAGAACTCCGTCGCATGACAGCTCGGCGATCCGGACCTTGCCGTTGACACTCACCTCGAGCTTGGCGGTCTGGCGGGTTTCGCGCAGCAGCGAGACCTCGTTGATCGCGCAGAACGTGCGTTCCTCGCCGCTGTGCGTGCGCGCGGTCATCGCCAGCGGGGCGACAGCCACCGCGCGGGCGCGGGCGATGCGATCGACGAGCGCACGCGAGGACCGGGCCTTGTTCATCAGGAAGCCGACGGTGCCGAGGTTTATGCCGTAAGCCGGGATCACGCGCCCGTCGTCGAGCATCTGGTGCAGGGTCTGGAGCATGAACCCGTCGCCGCCGATGACGACAACCGCGTCGGCTTCCTCGAGCGGAACCCAGTTGCCCGCCGCCTCGATCGCGTCGGCAGCTTCCTGCGCGCGGTCGGTGGTCGAGGCGAGCAGCGCGAGCCGCGAATATCCGCCCGCACTCGCGCCCCCATTGCCGCCCCCAGTGCCGCCCCCAGTGTCGCCCATCGTCACAGTGCCTTGGTTCTTGCGCGGCGAACGGCTGCGCCAACGCGCCCGGATAAGCCGCCGCACCGCACCGTGCAAGCAAACGGTTTGGCAACCCTGCGGTGCTAGGCCGGCGGCGATGCACGATATGCTTGTTGCCAACCCCGAACCTGCGCGCGACGCGCTCACCGGTCTGCCCGACGCTGCGACGGTTGCGGCGCGGCTCGGCACGTGGCTCGATCAAGCGGGCGCCGATCGGCGCGGCAACGTTCACGGGCTGGTGATCGGCCTGCGCCGGCTCGATGCGGTCAATCTGGCCTACGGCGAAGCAGCGGGGGACGGCGCACTGGTCGCGGTCGCCTCGCGGATCGCGCATTTCGCCAGCGATGAACTGGCGGGCCAATGGCTGGCCGCGCGGTGGGGCGGCAGTGCTTTCGTGCTCCTCAGCAACGAACCGTGCAGCCGCGAACGCTGGCAATGGCTCGCCGAGATGCTGGCCGAGACTGTGGCCGCGCCCATTCCGGGCAGCGCCGGAACGATGCGCCTGTCGCCGCGCGTTGCGCTGCTCCGCGCGCTTCCGGGCGAGGACGCCGGCGCGATTTTCGATCGGCTTTCGCAGACGCTCGCGCTCGTCCAGCGCCAGCCCGCGCGGCGCGTGCTGTGGGCCGATGGCGAGACCTCGCTCGCCGGGCGAAGCGCCGCGCAGCTCGAGGCGGACTTGCTCCACGCACTCGACCGCAGCGAGATCGAGGTGCTGTATCAGCCGCAATTCGCGCTTGCCGACGACCGCCTGACCGGAGCCGAGGCGCTGGCGCGGTGGCAGCATCCCGTTCTCGGCCGGATCGGCGCCGCCGCGCTGTTCGCGATTGCCGAGCGGGCCGATCATGTCACCCAGCTCTCGCGCCACATCGCCCGCCGCGCGCTTGCGGGCGCGGCGCAGTGGCCGGCAAATTTGCGGCTGTCGCTCAACGTTACCGCGGCCGACCTGACCCAGGGCGGGTTCGCCGAAGATATCGCGGCGCTCATCGCCCAGAGCGGGTTCCCGGCAGCGCGCCTGACGCTCGAGGTTACCGAGCAGGCGCTGGTCGTCGACCTCGAGCGCGTTGCAAGGCAGCTTGAGGATATCGCCGCCACCGGGGTGTGCCTGGCGCTGGACGATTTCGGCGCGGGGTTCTGCAACTTCCGCTATCTCAAGCTGCTGCCGCTGCACATGCTCAAGCTCGACCGGGCGATGATCGACGGTATCGCCAGCGACCCGCGCGACCTCGCGGTATTGCGGGCGATCGTCGCGATGGCGCGAGCGCTCGACCTGCGGATAATCGCGGAAGGAGTCGAGACCGAGGAGCAGCGCGCACTTGTCGCGACGGAAGGGTGCGACAGCTATCAGGGCTTTCTACGCGCACAGCCAATGAGCGCGGCGGAGTTCGCAGCATTGGCCGAAAGTTAAGCCCGCTTTCTCGCAATTGCGCTTAAACCCTTGGTGAGCTGATACAATCCGTTAAGCCGCGCCTTGGGATCGCTCCAGGTCCGCGCGATAACCAGCTTCATGTCGGGGCGCAGCTTGGCGATCCCGTCGAGCCGCTGGGTGTAAGCGATCAAGCCTGCCGGGTCGGGGAAATCATCCTTGTGGAAGCTGACCAGCGCGCCCTTCGCGCCGACATCGATCTTGGCGATATTCGCCTCGATCGCCTGGCGCTTGATCTCGATCAGCTTCACCAGGTTGGCGGTGGGCTCGGGTAGCGCACCAAACCGGTCGATCATCTCGGCGGCGAGCGCCTCGATCGCGTCCTGGTCTTCGCAATCGTTGAGACGGCGATACAGCGCCATCCGCACTGCCAGGTCGGGGACGTAGTCCTCGGGAATCATGATCGGTGCGTCGACGGTGATCTGCGGGCTCAGCCCGCGCTCGCGCTCGTGCCCAATGTCGCCCGCCTTCGCCGCAAGGATCGCATCCTCGAGCATCGACTGGTACAGCTCGAACCCGACCTCGCGGATCTGCCCCGATTGCTCATCGCCCAGCAGGTTGCCCGCGCCTCGGATATCGAGATCGTGGCTCGCGAGCTGGAATCCGGCGCCCAGACTGTCGAGATCGCCGAGCACCTTGAGTCGCTTTTCCGCGACTTCCGAAAGTTGCGTGTCCGCGGGCGTGGTCAAATAAGCATAGGCACGCAGCTTCGAGCGGCCCACCCGCCCGCGCAACTGGTACAATTGGGCAAGGCCAAAACGGTCCGCACGGTGGATGATGATCGTGTTGGCGCTGGGAATATCAAGCCCGCTTTCGACGATCGTGGTCGAGAGCAGGACATCGTACTTGCGCTCGTAGAACGCGCCCATGTGCTCTTCGACTTCGCTCGGACTCATCTGGCCGTGCGCGGCGACGAAGCTGATCTCGGGCACGGTCTTGCGCAGCCATTCCTCAAGATCGGGCATGTCTGCGATGCGCGGGACGACGATGAAGCTCTGCCCGCCGCGGTGATGTTCGCGCAGCAGCGCCTCGCGCATCACCATGTCGTCCCACTCCATGACGTAGGTCCGCACCGCAAGGCGGTCGACCGGCGGGGTCTGGATGGTGGAGAGTTCGCGAAGGCCGCTCATCGCCATCTGCAGCGTGCGCGGGATCGGCGTGGCGGTGAGCGTGAGGACGTGGACGTTGCTGCGCAGCTGCTTGAGCTTTTCCTTGTGGACGACGCCAAAGCGCTGCTCCTCGTCAACGATCACCAGCCCGAGCCGTTTGAAGGTGGTCTGCTTGGACAGCAGCGCGTGGGTTCCGATGACGATATCGACGCGGCCATCGGCGAGCCCGACGCGCGTCGCCGCGGCTTCCTTGGGCGGGACGAGGCGCGACAGCCGCCCGATCTCGAGCGGGAACCCGGCGAAGCGCTCGGTGAACCCGGCGTAGTGCTGGCGCGCCAGCAACGTCGTCGGCGCGATCACCGCGACTTGCTGCCCGGCCATCGCCGCGACGAACGCGGCGCGAAGCGCGACCTCGGTCTTGCCGAACCCGACGTCGCCGCAGACCAGCCGGTCCATCGGCTTGCCCGCGGCCAGATCGCCGAGCACGTCCTCGATCGCGCGTTCCTGGTCCTCGGTCTCATCCCACGGAAACCGGTCGGCAAAGGCGTCGTAGGTCGCCGCCTCGGGCAGGAGCACGCTGGCCTCGCGCAGCGCTCGCGCGGCGGCGGTGCGCAGCAACTCGTGCGCAATTTCGCGGATGCGTTCCTTGAGCCGGCTCTTGCGCCGCTGCCACGCTTCACCGCCAAGCTTGTCGAGCCCGACGAGTTCGCTGTCGCTGCCATAGCGGCTGAGGACGTCGATATTCTCGACCGGGATGTAAAGCTTGTCACCCCCGGCATAGCTCAACATCACGCAGTCATGCGGGCTTTTGCCCACGGGGATCGAGTGGAGGCCTTCGTAGCGCCCGATCCCATGATCCATGTGGACGACAAGATCGCCCGGCGCGAGCGCGGCCAGTTCGGCAAGGAACGCGTCGGCGCTTTTCCTGCGCTTCTTGCGGCGGACGAGCCGATCGCCGAGGATGTCCTGCTCGGTAATCAGGTCGAGTTCGGCATTGGCGAACCCGGTCTCAAGCGGGAGGACCAGCGCCACCGGAGTTCCCTTGGCGGCGAGCCCAAGCGCTTCCTGCCAGCTTTCGGCGAGAACCGGGGCAGGGCGAACCGCTTCGCCCAGGATCGCCGCGATCCGCGCGCGGCTGCCCACCGAATAAGCCGCGATCAGCGCCTTCTTGCCATTCTTCGCCGCGCCGGTGAGGTATGTCGCCGCGGCCTCGTAGACATTGTCGCCGCGCGCGCGCTCGGGCGCGAAATCGCGGCCCGAAGCGAACCCGAAGTCGACCACGTTCGCGCTCTCGGGCTGCGCGAAGATGTCCGCCTTGTGGATCGGCCACGACGCCAGCCGCTGGTCGTACTCGGCGCGAGTCAGGTAAAGCGCCTCGGGCGGGAGCGGACGATAGCTGCCCGCGGCCTTGCCCGAGGTCTCGCGGCGCGCTGCGTAGTAATCCGCGATATCGGCAAGGCGCTCGTCGGCGGCGCCCTGTGCGGCGCTGTCGATGACGATCGTGTCGCGTTCGCCCAGGTGATCGAACAGCGTGACCAGCGTGTGCTCGAACAGCGGCAGCCAGTGCTCCATCCCCGCGAGGCGGCGCCCGTCGGTGACCGCATTGTAGAGCGGATCGCTCGTCGCCCCCGCGCCAAACCGTTCGCGGTAGCGGGTGCGGAAGCGCTTGGTCGTCGCCTCGTCGAGCAATGCCTCGCTCGCGGGCAGGAGCAAGTGCTCGGCCACCTGCCCGGTGCTGCGCTGGGTTGTGGGATCGAAACTGCGCAGCGTTTCGAGCTCGTCGCCGAAGAAGTCGAGCCGCAGCCCGCTTTCGAGGCCGGAGGGGTAGATATCGAAAATCGACCCGCGCACCGCGTATTCGCCCGCGTCGGCCACGGTGTCGGTGCGCGAATAGCCCTGCCGCTGGAGCAGCGTGATCAGGCTCTCGCGCCCGATCTCCATCCCGGGCTTGAGCGGACGAACCGATTCGCGAATGCGAAACGGGGTGATCACGCGCTGGAGCAGCGCATTGATCGTCGTCACCAGGAGCTGCGGCGATGTGCTTGGCGCCTGCAAGCGGTGGAGCGCGGACAGCCGACGCGCGCTGACCGACAGCGCCGGGCTCGCGCGGTCGTAGGGCAGGCAGTCCCATGCGGGGAACTCGATCACGTCCAGTTCGGGGGCGAAGAACGCCGCGCCCTCGGCCACGCTGCGCATCGCGGCTTCGTCCGCGGCGACGAACACCGCGCGGGTTTTGGCGGCGCGGGCGAGATCGGCCATCACTAGCGGCTGCGCCCCGCGCGCGATCGCGGCGAGAGTCAGCGGGGTGCGGGCGGAAAGGATGCGGGCGAAATCGGGCATAATCGGGGACGCGCGCCTTAGCGCGTAATCTCCACGTAATCGAGCCGCTGCATCAGCGTCATCTGCGCGCCCGCCAGCGCCGCGGGAACGGTCTGCGTTTGCAGTGCCCACGCCATGACATCGACGTCGTCCTCGTCGAGCAATGCTTCGAACCACGCCAGCTCATCGGCCGTCCACTCTGCGCCGTAGCGGTCGAGGAAACCTCCGATCATGTAGTCCGCCTCACGCGTGCCGCGGTGCCAGGCGCGGAAGCGGGCCCGGCGCAGGCGCTCGGCAATATCGGCGGCAGTGTCCATCGCGCCGCGGTTAGGCACGCGCGCCCGCTGGCGCAAGCGCCGGGCTTGGGGCAAGAGGCGAGCATGCGCCCCGAGCTGCTCAACCCGTTGTTCGCGACGAGCGCCAGCCTGCCCGGCGTCGGCCCGGTGCTGGCGCGCCCGCTCGAGCGGCTGGCGCTGACCCGGGTGCGCGATCTGCTGTACCACTTGCCCGACCGGTTCGTGCAGCGCCGCGCGGTCGCGAATCTCGACGACGCCACCCCGGGCGAGCAGATCGTCATTGCGCTGACCCCGCGCGAGTACCGCAGCGCGCCGGGACGCGGGCCGTTCCGCGTGCTCGCGGAGGACGTGCTCGGTAATATCTGCGCGCTGACCTGGTTCGGGCGCAACGCCGGGTGGGCCAAGAAATCGCTGCCGCTGGGCGAGCGCAAGTGGATCGCGGGGCGGCTCGACCAGTTCGGGCAAATGCTCCAGATCGTCCATCCCGATCATGTGGGCGAAGGCGGAGGCGGGGAACTCGGCCAGTTGATCGAGCCGGTCTATCCGCTGACCGAAGGGATGACGCAGGGACGGCTGACGACGCTGATCCAGCTCGCGCTGGCCGAAGCGCCCGAACTGCCCGAATGGATCGAGCCGGGCTTGCTCGCGCGCGAGGGCTGGCCGGCGTGGCGCGATGCGCTGGTCCTGGCGCATCGCGGCGAACACCCCGGCGCGCGCGATCGGCTCGCCTACGATGAACTGCTCGCCAACAGCCTCGCGCTGATGCTGGTGCGCGATGCCAACCGCGCGCGGCGAGGGACGCCGCTACAGGGCGACGGGCGCCTGCGCGGCAAGCTGAGCCTGCCGTTCGCGCTGACCGGGGCCCAGGTGCGCACGATCGCCGAAATCGAAAGTGACATGGCGCAAGGCGCGCCGATGCTGCGGTTGCTCCAAGGCGATGTCGGATCGGGCAAGACGGTGGTTGCGCTCGAGGCGATGCTTATCGCGGTCGAAGCGGGAACGCAGGCCGCGCTGCTTGCGCCGACCGAAATCCTCGCGCGCCAGCATTACGATACACTGGTGCGGATGGCCGCTGGGACGGGGGTCACGATCGCGATCCTGACCGGGCGGGACAAGGGCCGCGCGCGCGAATCGACGCTGCTCGGTCTGCTCGACGGCAGCATCGATATCATCATCGGCACGCACGCGATTTTCCAGGACAGCGTTGCATACCGCAACCTCGCGCTCGTGGTGATCGACGAGCAGCACCGCTTCGGGGTCGGCCAGCGGCTGATGCTCGCGCAGAAGGGCCAGACTTCCAGAGAAGGACGCCGCACGCCGCACTGCCTGGCGATGACCGCGACCCCGATCCCGCGCACGCTGACCCTGGCGCAGTACGGCGAGATGGACGTGAGCCGGCTCGACGAAATGCCCCCCGGGCGCCAGCCGATCGACACGCGCGTCGTCACGATCGAGCGGATGGGCGATGTCGTCGGCGCGGTGTCACGGCACCTTGCGGGCGGGGGGCAGGCTTACTGGGTGTGCCCGATGGTCCGGGAGAATGAGAACGCCGATTTGGCCGCCGCCGAAGCGCGGTTCGCGGCACTGGCCGAGCGGTTCGCGGGCGACGTCGTGCTGGTCCACGGGCAACTGCGGCCCGAGGCGAAGGACGCGGCAATGGCGGCATTTTCCGGCGGGGCGAAAAAGCTGCTTGTCGCCACCACGGTGATCGAGGTTGGGGTCGATGTTCCCAACGCCACGCTCATGGTGATCGAGCAGGCCGAGCGATTTGGCTTGGCCCAGCTTCACCAGTTGCGTGGGCGGGTCGGGCGCGGCGCGGACAAATCGACGTGCCTATTGCTACGCGGCGACGCGCTCAGCGAAACCGCGCGCGACCGGCTCGGCCTGATGCGCGAGACACAAGACGGCTTCCGCCTGGCCGAAGAAGACTTGCACCTGCGCGGCGGCGGCGAACTCCTCGGCACGCGGCAATCGGGAGATACGCCGTTCCGGGTAGCGACGCTCGAACAGATCACGCGGCTGCTGCCGCTTGCGCACCACGATGCCCGGCTGTTGATCGAGCGCGATGGCGGCTTGGAAGCCACTCGCGGCCAAGCCGCGCGCGTGCTTCTCTACCTGTTCGAACGCGATTGGGGCGTTCAATTGTTGCGCGGAGGCTAAGCCGCGAGCTTGACGACCGCGAGTTGTGCGGGCGGCAGCGGCCCGGCCTTGGCCTGCTCCATCAGCTCCAGCTTGCGCGCAAGCAGTTTGTCCTTGAGCTCGATCATGTCGACCCCCGTTACGCGGCAGGCCGAGAATAGCCCGTCGCCGCGGGCTTCTTCCTCGTGGACATGGTGCTTGATGTCTTCACCCAGCACGGTGACCTTGGCCTCGAAAAAGCTGTCGGCCATGCTGCTGGCTTCGAGATCGTTGATGAGGACCTTGGCGCCGTCATGCTCGACATACGCCTCGTCGAGCATATCGTCGGGGATCTTGCCGCGGAACGTCGGGTAAAAGATCTCTTCCTCGATCGCCGCGTGGATTTTGAGCTCGGTGCAGATTTGCCGGGCGATCGCTTCCTTGGCGGCAGCGTCCGTGGCACTCTCGAACTTGGCGAACAGGTCGTCGACTGTCTTGTGATCGGCCTTCAGCAGAGCGATCGCATCGGTGTAGGTGGGCTGCTTGGGCATGTCAGGCGCTCCGCAATCGAAAAGGTCCCGTCGTCGCAGCTTGAAAGCGCGAGCCGCGACACGGTTCCGCCCAGCGGCGGATGATTTTCGATACGAATGGAGCGAATTGGTCGGGGAAAGAGGATTCGAACCTCCGGCCCCTGCCTCCCGAAGACAGTGCTCTACCAGGCTGAGCTATTCCCCGACCGTTCGCGACCGCTCCAAACGAGGGGCGGGCGAGGCAGGAGCGGGCCTATAGGCGGGGGACGGCGGGGTGGCAAGCATGCAGTCTCCGGGTTAGAAACCGCTTATGACGACGCGCGCGATCCTTTCCGATTCTCCCGCGCCCGCAACCGCACTGGCGCCCGCCGAACCGCACTGGGAGCACGGTTATCTCGGCCTGATGCGGCGGATCTGGGAACACGGCGACGAGCGCATCGACCGGACCGGCATCGGCACGCGGTCGTTGTTCGGGGCGGAGCTGCGGTTTGACCTGGCGGACGGCAAGATGCCACTGCTCACTACCAAGCGGGTGTTCTGGAAAACCGCCACGCGCGAGATGCTGTGGTTCCTGACCGGACGCACCAACATCCGCGAACTCTGCGCGCTAGGCGTGGAGATATGGACCGACTGGCCGCTCGACCGCTATCGCCGCGAAACCGGCGAGCGGATCGAGCGCGCCGATTTCTCCGCACGGATCGTTGCGGACGAAGCATTCGCGGCGCGGTGGGGCGATCTGGGCCCGGTCTACGGCAAGCAATGGACCGACTGGCCGACCTATGTGCCGCGGGAGGGCGGCGGGTTCGATGCGGGTCCCGCCATCAACCAGGTCGCGCAAGTGGTCGAGAGCCTGCGCCACAACCCCGGCAGCCGCCGCCACATCATCGAAGGCTGGAACGTCGCCGAACTCGACGCGATGGCGCTGCCGCCGTGCCACAAGACCTACCAGTTTCATGTTGCCGGTGGGAAGCTCAACGGGCTCTTGTATCAGCGTAGTTGCGACCTGGGGCTGGGATTTGCGTTCAACGCCTGGTCGGCGGCGCTGCTGATCCGGATGCTGGCGCAGCAGTGCGATCTGGAGCCGGGCGAACTGGTATGGATGGGCGGCGATGTTCACCTGTATCTCAATCACGCCGCGCTGGTGGAAGAACAGCTTTCCCGCGTTCCGGCAGGTCAGGCGACGCTTGAAATCCTGCGGCGGCCCGCCTCGATCTTCGATTACGCGATCGGGGATTTCGCGGTCCGGAACTATTCGCCCCAGCCAGCGATTTCAGCCCCGGTGGCGGTGTAGTTGACGGCGCCATGCGGGCGTAATATTATAACGCCAGCGTAAAATAATGCTTCCGCGCCGACTCCGGCAGCCGAGGCGGGAGAGCAGTCGATGGGCAGTTCCGACATCCCGCGCTCAGACATCCCGCGTGCCAACCGGCCGCCGCTGTCGTTCCATGTGCCCGAGCCCAGCTTCCGCCCCGGCGATACGGTGGAATACGCCAGCCTCAACATCCCCGCAGCCGGGCTCCAGCCGCGTCCCGACGAGGGCTGCGACGCGCACGATACGCACCCACTGTGCCTCGACCTCATCCGCGTGCTCGGCGACGATCATCGTGCGGTCGGGCCGTGGGACCCCCGGCTCGAAGCCGATACGCTGCGCCGGATGCTCCGCACGATGGCACTCACCCGCGCGTTCGACGAGCGGATGTACCGCGGCCAGCGCCAGGGTAAAACCAGCTTCTACATGAAGTGCACCGGGGAAGAGGCGACATCGATCGCGGCAGGGATGGCGCTGGCGGGCGACGATATGGTTTTCCCCAGCTACCGCCAGCAGGGTATCCTGATCGCGCGCGGCTATCCGCTCGTCGAGATGATCAACCAGATCTATTCGAACCGCGCGGACAAGCTCAAGGGCCGCCAGCTGCCGATCATGTATTCGAGCCGCGACCACAGCTTCTTCACGATCAGCGGCAACCTCGCCACCCAGCTCCCGCAGGCGACCGGTTTCGCGATGGCCAGCGCGATCAAGGGTGACAGCCGGATCGCCGCGGCCTGGGTCGGCGAGGGCTCGACCGCGGAAGGCGATTTCCACTCCGCGCTGACCTTTGCCGCAGTCTACAATGCGCCGGTGATTTTCAACGTCGTCAACAACCAATGGGCGATCTCGAGCTTTTCCGGGTTCGCCGGATCGGAGCGCACCACGTTTGCAGCGCGCGCAATCGGGTATGGCATCGCCGGGTTGCGGGTCGATGGCAACGATGCGTTGGCGGTCTATGCGGCCGAGAAATGGGCAGCCGATCGCGCGCGCGCGAACATGGGTCCCACGTTGATCGAGCACTTTACCTACCGCGCCGAGGGGCACTCGACCTCGGACGACCCGTCGCAGTACCGCTCGGCGGCGGAGGGCAAAGAGTGGCCGCTCGGCGATCCGATCAATCGCCTCAAGCTGCACCTGATCGCGCTTGGCGAATGGTCGGAAGAGCAGCAGGCGGAGATGGACCGCGGTCTGGCCGAAGAGGTCAAGGCGGCAACGAAGGAAGCGGAAAAGAACGGCATTCTCGGCCACGGCCTTCACCACCCGTTTGCGACGATGTTCGAGGATGTGTTCGAGGAACTGCCGTGGCACCTCAAGGAGCAGAGTGAGCAGGCGATCCGCGAACGCGCGATCAAGTGGCCCGAACCCGCCGCGAAGGGACCGGCGGCATGACTACCGAGGAAGCCCCCGTCACCCTTGCCGACGCCCCCGTCCGCCGTCTCAACATGATCGAGGCGATCAATGATGCGCTCGATATCATGCTCGCGCACGATCCCGACGTGGTCGTGCTGGGGGAGGATGTCGGCTTTTTCGGCGGGGTGTTCCGCGCCACTGCGGGCCTCCAGAAAAAGCACGGCAAGAATCGCGTGTTCGATACGCCGATCAGCGAATGCGGGATCATCGGGGTTGCGGTTGGCATGGGCGCATATGGCCTGCGCCCGGTGCCCGAAATCCAGTTCGCCGATTACATCTATCCCGGGCTGGACCAGCTCGTGTCCGAGGCGGCGCGTCTGCGCTACCGCTCGGCCGGCGAATTCATCGCGCCGATGACGGTGCGTTCTCCGTTCGGCGGGGGCATTTTCGGAGGACAGACCCACAGCCAGAGCCCCGAGGCGCTGTTCACGCACGTTTCGGGAATCAAGACCGTGATCCCGGCGACCCCGCACGACGCCAAGGGTCTACTGATCGCGGCGATCGAAGACAACGACCCGGTGATCTTCTTCGAACCCAAGCGCATCTACAACGGTCCGTTCACCGGATATTACGACGTGCCCGTCGAACCGTGGAGCAAGCATGCCGACAGCGCCGTGCCCGAGGGCTATTACAAGATCCCGCTGGGCAAGGCGCGCAGCGTCCGCAGCGGCGAGGCGCTGACTGTGCTCGCTTACGGGACGATGGTCCACGTCGCCGAGCGGGTGATGCACGACAAGGGCATCGACGCCGATATCCTCGACCTGCGCACGCTCGTCCCGCTCGACATCGAAGCGATCGAGGCATCGGTACGCAAGACCGGACGGGTCCTGATCGTCCACGAGGCGACGCGTACCTCAGGCTTCGGCGCAGAGCTTGCCGCGCTGATCCAGGAACGCTGCTTCTACCACCTCGAAGCCCCGATCGAGCGCGTGACCGGGTTCGATACCCCCTATCCGCATAGCCTCGAATGGGCGTATTTCCCCGGTCCCGTCCGCATCGGCGAAGCGGTCGACCGCCTGATGAAAGCCTGAGCCATGGCCCGTTTCACCTTCCGCCTGCCCGACATCGGTGAGGGCATCGCCGAGGCCGAAATCGTCGCCTGGCACGTCAAGGTCGGCGACCGGATCGAGGAAGACGGCCGCCTGGCCGACATGATGACCGACAAGGCCACGGTCGAGATGGAAAGCCCGGTGACCGGCGTGGTGGTCGAAGTCGCGGGCGCGGCGGGCGACATCGTCGCAATCGGCGCACCGCTGGCAGTGATCGAGGTCGAGGGGGAGATCGAGGAAGGCGCACCGGGAGCTGATGTGGCGGAGCGGATCGACGCCGAGACGCCGGACGCAGGGGATGCCGACCCGGTACCGCAAAGCGCGGACCCCTCGCCGGGACCCGGCCCCATACACGCTCCTCCTGAGCCCGTCGAAGGACTGTCCTTCGCCTCCGCGTCGCACCCCCGGACCGCAGAAGCCACCAGTGCTTCGGCAAGCGCAGCACGAACGGGCTCGGGGCCGGGTATTGGTAGCGGCCCGAGCCACGCTTCGAAAGTCCTCTCCACCCCCGCCGTGCGCCAACGCGCGCGCGAGCTCGGGATCGATCTCGCGCAGGTCAAATCCGCTGCCGACGGGCGTGTCCGCCACGCCGATCTCGACGCTTTCGTCTCGTACAGCTCCGCCGGGGGCTACCGCACGGCGGGCGCGCGCGGCGCCGACGAGCAGGTCAAGGTCATCGGCCTGCGCCGGCGGATCGCGGAGAACATGGCCGCGGCCAAGCGCAATATCCCGCACTTCACCTATGTCGAGGAATGCGACGTCACCGCGCTGGAAACCTTGCGCGCACAGCTCAACACGGACCTCGGGAACCGCCCCAAGCTGACCATGCTGCCGCTGCTGATCGCCGCGATCTGCCGCACATTGCCGCAGTTCCCGATGCTCAACGCGCGGTTCGACGATGAGGCCGGGATCGTCCACCGCTCGGGCGCGGTGCACCTGGGCATGGCGACGCAGACCCCCGGCGGGCTGATGGTTCCGGTGATCCGCGATGCGCAGGATAAGAATCTTTGGCAACTTGCGCGCGAAATCGTCCGCCTGGCCGAAGCGGCCCGCAGCGGCACCGCGAAATCGGAAGAACTCTCGGGCTCGACGCTGACGATCACGTCGCTGGGAGCGCTGGGCGGGGTGGCAACGACCCCCGTGATCAACCGCCCCGAGGTGGCGATCATCGGCCCCAACCGGATCGTCGAACGCCCGATGTTCGTGAGCGACGGCATGGGCTCGGAACGGATCGAAAAGCGCAAGCTGATGAACATCTCGATCAGCTGCGATCACCGCGTCGTCGATGGCTGGGATGCAGCGAGCTTCATCCAGGCGGTGAAGAACCTGGTCGAGGCGCCCGCGCTGATCCTGGCTGGCTGAGCCGGGTCTTAGCGCACGATCGCGCTGTATGCGATCTGCCCGACCGCACCGGCGACTCGCCACCGCACATGGGTGATATCCTCCGGCGAAGCGAGGCGCGCGCCGTAGCGCAGCGTCCCGAGCTGCCCCCACGTGCGCCCACCATCGGCCGAGACTTCGTCGTCGTCGCGCGCGCTGGCCTGATAGGCAACCGCGCGGGGCACCGGGTTGACCACGGTGAGCATCCGCGCGGCGGAGCTGCGATCCCAGCTGATCACGCAGATCACCCGGTCGCCGCGGATGAGCCGGAGCGCGGGAACCAGAGCGCGTTGGAAACGGCCATCGCCGGTCGTGCCCGAATGTTCGACATAGACCGCGCTATCGAGCGCGACCGGCTTGGCGCCTGCGGCGAGCGGAAGGCAAGCCAATGCGCCAGCGCAGAAAACTGCTGCAAACTTGATCGTCACCACCGCCGAAACCCCCGCTTCCCGCCCCGTCCGAAGCACGTCCGGTTCTGGCAGAGAGGCTTCAAGGAATGGTTAATTCCGCGCTTACGATTGTTGTGGTGGCGGCAAGGGCGATGGCGGCTGAGGCTCGTTCCCGCGCGGTTGACACTCCCCGCGCACTGCCTTAGTGGCGCGGCTCCCGAGGCCAGTGGCCCCAAGGCCAACAGGCTTTGCGAAATGCGCGGGTGTAGCTCAGTTGGTTAGAGCGCCGGCCTGTCACGCCGGAGGTCGCGGGTTCAAGTCCCGTCACTCGCGCCACGCATTTGCGTGCCGCCTCGATCAGCCAAACCGCCCGGTTTCCATCCAGATCAGGAAACGGCGCAGCGGCAGCAGCCAGATCGTGCCGAGAACGAGGTAGATCGGCAACTGGACCAGCACCGGAAGCCGCCCGATCGGCGTGCTGAGCATGGCAACGACGATCCCGTAAGTAAGCAGCGCCGCAAGCAGCGCCAGGACTCCCACGGGAATCCGCCAGGTCGGCCGATCGCGCATCACGTTTCGTATAGCCGGGTGGGGGTGACAATCAGATCGAGCCGGATGTCGTGCGGTTCGCTTGGCAGACTGTCGACCAACTGGCTGTCCCACGCCATGCCGATTGCCAGAGTGCCCGGATGCGCGGCTAGCCAGCGATCGTAATGCCCTGCGCCCTGACCTATCCGATCGCCGCCCACGGTAAATCCCAGCAGCGGGACGAACATCGCACGCGGGATCAGCAGCGCAGCATCGGCGCGCGGTTGCACGATCCCGAAGGGTCCGCGCTCGAGCAGTTCAGGGTCGTGGGGATTGTCCCAGCGGCGAAACGCCATCGCTGCGCCGCGATCCGCGAACCACGGCAGCGCGATGACGTGGCCGATCTCGAAAAACCAGTCGACGTAACCACTTGTCGGGGCTTCATCGGCAAGCGGATGATACAAGCCGATCGCGGTGCCCGGTGCGATCCTGGCGGCGAGCGGGGCGGGCGGGCGCTTGAACAGCAGTGCCTTGGTCGCCGCGGGCAACGCCGCGACCGCGGCCTTGCGATCGGCCCGGAGCCGGGTTCGCAGCGCGGACTTGTCGCTCATGATAAGCTCGCAAAAACGGCGGGTGACGGGCCCACCATGGGTCGTTAGCCGGGAAATCCACTGACGCTTCACGTCAGGTCGGGGACCATATGTGCCTGCCCGCAATGCAAAGAGAGCGCACAGACCAGAGACAGCCCCCAAGGATTGCTTATAGCCCCAGGGATTTTCAATAGCGCGTACCGGGCAGATCCCGTCGCTTTCCTATCTAGGCGTCCGTGGCCCCGCGCTCAAGGGCGCTTGCGAGTTTCTCCAGACGATCGGCCATTGCGTCGAGCGCGTTGGCAATCGCCGGGTCCGGCTTGGGTGCTTCGGGTGGCGGAGGAGGAGGAGGAGGAGGAGGTGCCTTGCCCCCGGCGCGATCGTGAAGCTCATCGGCCAGCAGCAGCGCGGCGAACAGCAGCGTGCGGGTTTCGCTTTGCCCCGCCGCGCCGCCCATCGCGGTCAGCTTGGCGTCGATCGTCCGCCCGAGACCGGCGATGTGCGCTTCTTCACCGGGCGCGCAGGCCACGCGAAAGCTGCGTCCGCCGATGCTGAGATCGATGTCGCTCATCGCGCGGCCCCGACGATCTCGTCGAGCTGGCGAAGCGATGCCGAGACCGCGGCGCGCAACTTTTCGTGGCGCGCGGAAATGCCGGCGGGAGGTGCCTTGGCCGCCGCGGCTTCGGCCCGGCTCAGTGCTGCGCCGATCCGCGCCAGCGCCTGTTCGATACGTGTGTCTTCCATGGCGCCGTGGCTAGCGCAATTATCCAGGGTTGGCAAAAGCGCGGGCGGTGACGTCACGGCGTCGGCGAAAGTCGCGCAATTGCGTGCCGGCCGCGCGATTATCGGTGCCTCGCCTTGACGGGGGCTGGTCTGGCCGCAAAGGAAGCGGCGCATCGAATCGCGGCGCGCTGCCGTGCATGGGCCAGGTAAAGCCCGCGTGTGGGAGCCTGCCACAATGAGCCTCGACCACCACCGCCTGGCGCCGATGGCCAACGCCATCCGCGCGCTGTCGATGGATGCGGTTCAGGCGGCGAACAGCGGCCACCCGGGGATGCCGATGGGCATGGCCGATGTGGCGACGGTGCTGTTCTCGCGCTTCCTCAAGTTCGATCCCGCCGCGCCGCGCTGGCCCGATCGCGACCGCTTCATCCTTTCGGCGGGCCACGGCTCGATGCTGCTGTATTCGCTGCTTTATCTGACCGGGTACGAAGCCCCGACGATCGACGATATCCGCAATTTTCGCCAGCTCGGCAGCCCCTGCGCGGGGCATCCGGAGAATTTCGAGCTGGCCGGGGCCGAATGCACCACCGGTCCGCTGGGCCAGGGGCTGGCGATGGCGGTCGGTTTCGCGCTGGCCGAACGGCACCTCAACGCGGTCTGGGGCGACGATCTGGTCGACCACAACACCTGGGTGATCGCGGGCGACGGGTGCCTGATGGAAGGGATCAACCACGAAGCGATCGGCCTTGCCGGGCATCTGAAGCTCGGGCGGATGAACGTATTGTGGGACGATAACCGCATCACCATCGACGGCGCGACCTCGCTTTCGACCAGCGAGGACATACCCGCGCGCTATATCGCCGCGGGCTGGCACGTCGCCCGCTGCGATGGTCACGATTTCGCCGATATCGAACGCGCGCTGGCCGAGGCGGCGGCCGATCCGCGCCCATCGCTGGTGGCGTGCCACACGATCATCGGCAAGGGCGCGCCGCACAAGCAGGGCACCCATAACGTCCACGGAAGTCCGTTGGGTGCCGAGGAAATCGTCGCCGCGCGCGCGCAATTGCATTGGGATGCCCCGGCGTTCGAGATCCCGGCGCCGATCCTGGCCGATTGGCGCGCACTCGGCGCGCGCGGCGCGGCAGCGCGCGATAAATGGGAAGCGCGCGCGACCAGCGAGAAGGGCCGGACATTTCAGCGCGAGTTCGGTGGAGAGCTACCATCGCTGGCCAGCTTCGACGCCTATCTTGCTGAAATCTCGCAATCGCAGCCAAAACTCGCCACGCGCAAGTCGAGCGAGAACGCGCTCCAGTCGCTCACCGCGAGCATCCCGGCCCTGATCGGCGGGTCGGCCGATCTCACCGGTTCGAACCTGACCAAGACCGCCGCCACCGCGCCGCTCTGCGCGGGCGATTACGCCGGGCGCTACGTCTATTACGGCATCCGCGAGTTCGGAATGGCCGCAGCTATGAACGGGATCGCGCTCCACGGTGGGCTGATACCGTACGGCGGCACGTTCCTGGTGTTTTCCGATTACTGCCGCAACGCGATCCGCCTTTCGGCGCTGCAGCGCGCGCAAGTCGTCTACGTGATGACCCACGACAGCCTTGGCGTGGGCGAGGACGGACCGACCCATCAGCCGATCGAACACGTCATGAGCCTCCGGATGATTCCGGGCCTGGGCGTCTATCGCCCCGCCGATGCGGTCGAGACGGCTGAATGCTGGGCGCTTGCCTTGGCCCGGCGCGACGGCCCTTCGCTGCTCGCGCTGACCCGTCAGAACCTGCCCGCATTGCGGAACGATGCTAGCGAGAACCTCAGCGCGCGGGGCGGATACCGGCTGATTTGCGCCACCGCAGCGCGCCAGGTCGTGCTGCTTGCGACAGGTTCGGAGGTCTCGCTCGCGGTCGACACCGCCAAGGCGCTCGAAGCCGAAGGAATTGGCGCCGATGTCATCTCGATGCCGGGCTGGCGCGAATTCGACATGCAGGACGATGCGTACCGCGCAGGCCTGCTTCCCGCAGGAGTCCTCAAGGTCTCGGTCGAGGCCGGAGTGACGCTCGGCTGGCAGAAATACGTCGGGACAGATGGCCTGACGATCGGGATCGACAGCTTCGGCGCCTCGGGCCCGGCCGAGCAATTGTTTCCGCATTTCGGCTTCGCCGCCGATCAGATCGTATCGAAAATCAAAACAAGACTAGAAGTTTAGCAGGAGTTATTAGCATGGCGACGAAAGTTGCAATCAACGGTTTCGGGCGTATCGGGCGGCTTGTCGCGCGCGCCATCCTCGAGCGGCCCGATTGCGGGCTCGAACTCGTGTCGATCAACGATCTCGCCGATGCCAAGGCCAATGCGCTGCTGTTCAAGCGCGACAGCGTCCACGGTCCGTTTCCCGGTACGGTCGAGGTCGATGGCACCGACATCGTCGTCAACGGCAAGAAAATCCACGTCACCGCCGAGCGCGACCCCGCCAATCTGCCGCACAAGGCCAACGGCATCGACATCGCGCTCGAATGCACCGGCTTTTTCGCCGACCGCGAGGGCGGCCAGAAGCACCTCGACGCGGGCGCGAAGCGCGTGTTGATCTCGGCCCCGGCCAAGGGCGCGGACAAGACCATCGTCTACGGGGTCAACCACGATGTGCTGACCGCCGCCGACACGATCGTTTCCAATGCAAGCTGCACCACCAACTGCCTCGCCCCGCTGGCCAAGGTCTGCAACGATCTGGTCGGGATCGAACGTGGGCTGATGACGACGATCCATAGCTATACCAACGACCAGAAGATCCTTGATCAGATCCACTCGGACCCGCGCCGTTCGCGCGCCGCGGCGATGAATATCATCCCGACCACGACCGGCGCAGCACGCGCGGTGGGCGAGGTCCTGCCCGAACTGAAGGGCAAGCTCGATGGCTCGGCGGTGCGCGTGCCCACGCCCAATGTCAGCCTGGTCGACCTTACGTTCACGCCCAAGCGCGACACCAGCGTCGAGGAGATCAACGCCGCGCTCAAGGCCGCGTCGTTGTCCGGACCGCTCAAGGGCGTGCTCGCCTATTGCGAGGAACCGCTGGTCTCGATCGACTTCAACCACGACCCGCACTCCTCGACGATCGACAGCCTCGAGACTGCGGTGCTCGAAGGCAAGCTGGTCCGCGTGGTCAGTTGGTATGACAACGAGTGGGGCTTTTCGAACCGCATGGTCGATACCGCCGGGGTCATCGCCGGGCTGCTGTGAGCGGCCCCGCAACTCCTGACGGGCAGGGGCGCCTGCTCGGGATCGCGCGGCGTCCGGCTTCGGGCGCACCGGTCGAGACCACCGAGCGCGCCGCGATCACGCTGTCGCGCGGGGTTGCGGGCGATTGCAAGGGTGCCACGCGCGCGGGCAAGCCGTCGAAGCGGCAGGTGACATTGCTCGACGCAGCCGGTTGGCAGGCGGCGCTGGCGGAAATCGGCGCGGACATCGATTGGCACCACCGCCGCGCCAACCTTTACGTCGGCGACATCCGCTTGCCGCGCACACCGGGCACGCGGATCGCGGTCGGCGCCGAGGTCGTGCTCGAGGTCACCGCCGAGTGCAATCCATGCTTCAAGATGGAAGCGCTGCGCCCCGGGCTCGAAGCCGCGCTCACCCCCGACTGGCGCGGGGGAGTGTGCACCAAAGTGCTGATCGAAGGCGAAATTTCGGTCGGCGACACGATAAGGATCGAAGCATGAGCGCGTTTGCAACCCTCGACGATCTGGGCGACATCCGCGGCAAGGTCGCCCTCGTTCGCGTCGATCTCAACCTGCCGATGGCCGATGGCGCGGTCACCGACGACACCCGCATCCGCGCCAGCGCGCCGACGATCCTCGAACTCGCCGACGCCGGCGCCAAAGTCCTCCTGCTCGCGCATTTCGGGCGGCCGGGGGGCAACCGCTCGTCGGTGATGTCGCTGTCGATGGTGATCGATGCGGTCCAGGACGTGCTTGGGCGCGAGGTCATGTTCGTTCCCGAAGTTGCCGGGCCGGTCGTCGCGCAAACCATCGGGATCCTGCGCCCCGGCGATATCGCGGTGCTCGAGAACACGCGGTTCTGGCCGGGTGAGGAAGCCAACGACGGCGATTTTGCCAAGGCGATCGCGGCCAACGGCGACTTCTACGTCAACGATGCGTTCTCCGCCGCGCACCGCGCCCACGCGACGACCGAAGCGCTCGCGCACCTGTTACCTGCCTACGCCGGGCGTTCGATGGAAGCCGAACTGACCGCGCTGGGCAAGGCGCTCGATGCGCCCGAAAAGCCCGTCGCCGCGGTCGTCGGCGGGGCCAAGGTGTCGTCCAAGCTCGGCGTGCTCAAGCATCTTGTCGGCAAGGTCGATCACCTGATCATCGGCGGCGGCATGGCCAACACATTCCTCGCCGCGCGCGGCGTTGCGGTCGGCAAGTCGCTGTGCGAGCACGATCTTGCCGCGACCGCAGAGGAGATTCTCGCCGCCGCGGACAAGGCCGGGTGCACGGTGCATCTGCCCTACGATGTCGTCGTGGCGAAGGAGTTCGCCGCCAACCCGGCATCCTTGCGCACTTGCAACGTCCACGAAGTCGCCGCCGACGAGATGATCCTCGATATCGGGCCCGCTGCGGTCGAGGCGCTCGGCGATGTTCTCAAGACCTGCCGCACGCTCGTGTGGAATGGCCCGCTCGGCGCGTTCGAAATCCCGCCATTCGATGCCGCGACCGTTGCTCTGGCCAAGACCGCCGCAGCGCTGACGCGGGAGGGCGGGTTGGTCTCGGTCGCGGGCGGGGGCGACACCGTCGCCGCGCTAAACCACGCCGGGGTGGCAGGCGATTTCACATACGTTTCAACCGCTGGCGGGGCGTTCCTCGAATGGATGGAAGGGCGCGTCCTGCCTGGGGTGGCGGCGCTCGAGCGCGCGTGAAGTGACCGCGCCCGGCGATCCGCGCGCCGCTGCGGCGTGGGCCGCGCTGGCTGCAGGCCAAACCGACGCGGCTTCGCTGTTCGCTTCTGCAATCGCCGCGGCACCTCACGATCCAGAGTTGCTGATTGGCCAGGCCGAGGCGTTGCTGGCTGCCGATGCGCCCGAACCGCTAGCGCATCTCTCGGCGGCGGCAGCGGCAAATCCCGGGTGGGTGCGCGGCCAATCGGCACTTGCGGCGATGCGCTTCGAACGCGGAGATCCCGCTTTCGGCAGCTTTCTGCAACGGGCACTCGCCGATCAACCGGGCAATGGCGCGCTGTGGAATGCATGGATCGCATTGCTGGCCGGCGCGGGCGAGCAGGCGGCTGCGGCCGATGCCGCTCGCGCCGCGCAGGCGCACTTCCCCGACGCGGTCCTGCGCCTGATCGAAGCCGATCACGCCGGCCTTGCCGGTGACGATGCGCGCGCTGCCGGATTGCTTGCGCAGATACCGCCGATGCCGGGCCGGGCGCGGATCGCTGCGCGCCATGCTGTGCGAACGGGCGATCTGGCGCAGGCCGCGTCGTTGCTCGACACCGCGCGCAGCGAGGATCCCGGCGACCTTGGGGCATGGGCGCTGACCGAAGTTACCTGGCGTGCGCTGGGAGCGCCGCGCGGCGCATGGCTATCGGGCCAGCAACATCTGATAGCGGTCACCGAGCTTGCCGTGCCCGAGAGCGATCTGGCAGCGTTGGCGCAACTGCTGCGGACGCTCCACCGCGCCAACGCGCGCCCCCTCGGGCAAAGCGTGCGCGGAGGAACGCAGACGCGCGGCGCGCTGTTCGAACGGCGTGACCGGGTTATCCGGACGCTCGTCGATGCGATCGGATCAGCGCTCGCAGACTACCGGGCCGCGCTTCCGCCGCTCGACCCGGCGCACCCACTGCTGCGTCACCGAAATGCCCCATTGGCGGCGGCAGGGGGCTGGTCGGTGCGGCTGACCGCGGCGGGGTTCCACGTCGCGCACCTTCATGCAGCGGGGATCGTCAGCTCGGCGTGCTATATCGTCGTACCCGCGCTCGATGCGGGAGAGCGCGAAGGTTGGCTCGAGCTGGGGCGACCGCCGGAGGACCTGCGCCTGCCGCTCGATCCGCTCACCAGTATCGCGCCGCAGCCGGGGCGGCTCGTCCTGTTTCCCAGCTTTCTCTATCACGGGACGCGCCCGTTCGCGGCGGGCGAGCGGATCAGCGTGGCATTCGATGCGCGCTGAAAACCTGCTGCGGTCAGGTTGTTATCCGCCGGTTCGCTGGCTATGGGGCTGGCCGATGACGAATTCCGCATCTCCCTTGCGAGGCTCCCGATGAGCGAGGATTCCGGCGTCGGTCAGCCCCAGGGACTGGTGGCGGTCACCGAGGGCGAGTGGTCCGGATGGTCGACATGGAAAAGCGACGCGTTCGAGGAGCGCGCCGGGCCGTTTTATGAGCGGTTCGATGAGGACGGCGCAGTCTGTGCGTTCCGGGCCGAGCAGCGCCATATGAACGGCGGCGGGTTCATGCACGGCGGCTGCATGTTGACCTTCGCCGATTCCGCGCTGTTTACGATCGCGCGCGGCGAGCTTGGCGAGCATCACGCGGTCACGCTCAACCTGGCCGGCGACTTCCTCGATAGCGCCCGCGTCGGCGAGATGATCGAGGCCCGCGGCGAAGTCACCCGCGCCGGCAAGTCGACGATCTTCATACGCGGACTGGTCACGGCGGACGACCGCGCCGTGCTCAGCTTCTCAGGGATCATTCGCAAGATCGGGCGCAGGGTCTGATCTTCATGTTGCAGAGGTATCAATGAATTACGAAGCAATGCTGGAAAAGGTTCGCAAGGGCGACGGGTTTATCGCGGCGCTCGATCAAAGCGGCGGGTCGACCCCCAAGGCGCTCGCCGGATACGGTGTCGAGGATGGTTCCTGGGCCAGCGACGCGGAAATGTTCGCGCTGATCCACGACATGCGCGCGCGAATCATCAAGGCGCCGTGCTTCACCGGGCAAAAGGTTCTGGGCGCGATCCTGTTCGAGCGGACGATGGACGGGATGGTCGACGGCCAGCCGGTTCCTGCCGCGCTGATCGACAAAGGCGTCGTGCCGTTCCTCAAGATCGACAAGGGGCTCGAGGACGAAGCCGATGGCGTCCAGTTGATGAAACCCATGCCCGACCTTGGCGCGCTGCTCGACCGGGCGAAGGCGCTCGGCGTATTCGGCACCAAGGAACGCTCGGTCGTAAATAGCGCCGATGCCGGCGGGATCGCCGCGATTGTTGCGCAGCAGTTCGAAATCGGCCGCCAGGTCCTCGCACACGGCCTGATGCCGATCCTCGAACCCGAGGTGAACATCAAGAGCGGCACGCGCGGAGAGTGTGACATCCTGCTGCGCGACGCGCTGATCGCGCATCTCGGCACTCTTGGGCAGGACGAGCAGGTCATGCTCAAGCTGAGCCTGCCGGTGGTGCCGGGGACCTTCGACGCCCTCGTCGATCATCCCGCGGTGCTGCGCGTGGTCGCGCTGTCGGGCGGATACAGCCGTGCCGACGCCTGCGCCGAGCTCGCCAAGAACCGCGGGATCATCGCCAGCTTCAGCCGCGCGTTGCTCGAAGACTTGCGCCATCCAATGAGCGACGACGAATTCGTCGGCTCTCTCGGCGGGGCGATCGACGAAATCCACGCCGCATCGGTGGCGTGATCCTGCGCTACTTCGCGGTGAGCGTGAAGCCGAAGCGGTAATCGTCGGGGTAAAGCGGTTGCTGCGTGGTCTTGATCGGCAGCACTTCGACCAGCGTCAGGGTGCGGCCAGAGAAAGTCGCCGGCTCGCCCTGGGTAAGCTCGCGGGTGAGTTTGCTCGTCGTGTCGCCAAGCGTGGCCGTAATCCGCACGCGCCCCGCCCAGACGCAGCGCGCGTTGGCCGGGCAGCGGCTGTCTTCGACCAGCGCCAGCGGGGTGACCTGCGCCCCGCCGTTGAACGACGCGGTCTCGCCCATCCGCGTGCGGACGATCCCGTCGCTGCGCGAATGGTAGGTTATGCAACCGCCGAGCGTGAGCGAAAGCAGAGCGGCGAGCGGGGCAATTTTCCTGAGCATCGGTAACGCTTAGCGCGCCGCGATGAACTTCACCCAAACCTTTTTAGGCCGATCGCAAAGCGTGTGATACACATGCCGCGTAATTCGGGTCGCGCCGACAATTCCTGGGGAGGGCGTCATGCGCAGTGTATTACTTGTGGCCGGTGTCGCGGCTTATTTCCTGTTCTTCGCCACGTTCCTGTATCTGATCGGGTTCGTCGTCGACCTGCCGTATTTGCCGCGGACGATCGACTATAACCCATCGGCCATGGGCGCGGCCGGGGCGGCCGTGATCGATCTGGCGCTGATTGCGTTGTTCGGGCTCCAGCATTCGGTCATGGCCCGGCCCGCGTTCAAGGCGCGCTGGACCCAGATCGTTCCCCCGGCGTTCGAGCGGACGGTTTATGTGGTGGCCGCCAGCGTTGCGCTGATCGTCCTGTTCGCCGCGTGGCAGCCCTTGCCGCAGGTGCTGTGGTCCATCGCCAATCCGCTGATCGCCGATGGGTTATGGGCCGTGTGCGCGCTTGGCTGGGCGGTAGTCCTGATATCGACGTTCCTGATCAGCCATTTCCAGCTATTCGGGCTGACCCAGGTCTATGCCAATTGGCGCGGCAAGGATGTGCCCGAAAAGCCGTTCGGAACCCCGCTGTTCTACCGCGTCGTGCGCCATCCGCTCTACCTCGGCTTCCTCATGGCGTTCTGGGTAACCCCGGTGATGACTGTCGGCCACGCGCTGTTTGCCGCGGGCATGACGGTGTATGTCCTGATCGCGATCGGACACGAAGAGCGCGACCTGGTCGCGGTGTTCGGCGAGCGCTACACCGGATACAAGGCGCGCGTGGGAATGTTGCTGCCGCGGTTGAGGTAACTGCGGCACTCACCTAAGGCGGCGCGATGCTCCACAACCGCCGCGCCGTGCCTTGCCAGCTCTACCTGATCTCTCCGCTCGAGACCGGGGGCGCGTTCCCCGCGCGGCTCGAACGCGCGCTCGCGGCGGGGCCGGTCGCTGCGTTCCAGTTCCGGGTCAAGGGTCTCGACGATCACGCCGCGGCGATCCTGGCCGAGCCGCTGCGCGAAATCTGCGCGGCGCAAGACGTCGCCTTCATCGTCAACGATTCGATCTCGCTGGCCAAGCGGCTCGGCGCCGACGGAGTGCACCTTGGGCAAGGCGACGGCGCGGTGGCCGAGGCGCGGTCGTATCTGGGGCGTGAGGTCCAGATCGGAGTAAGCTGCCATGCCAGTCGCCATCTGGCCATGCAGGCAGGCGAAGACGGCGCGGATTACGTCGCATTCGGCGCCTTTTTCGAGACGCAAACCAAGATTACCGAACACCGCGCAGAGCCTGAGTTGCTTGAATGGTGGCAAGCGTTCTTCGAACTGCCATGCGTCGCCATCGGCGGGATCACGCCCGAGACTTGCGCCGACTTGGCAGCTGCGGGCGCAGACTTCATCGCGGTGTCGGGCGCGGTTTGGAACGGCGACGAGGCTGCCGCGGTGCGCGCGTTTACCGCGGCGCTGAGCAAAGGTTGAGCGTCCCAGGATATAATCCCAAAGCCGCGCGTTGGGGTTGCAAAGGGCGAAACTGCCATCGCCAAACCCCGGGAGATATCATGGGCCAGATCCTCACCTCGCGCCGCTTGCGCAGCGCCTCATGCATTGCCGGGCTGGCACTGCCGCTGGCGCTGGCTGCGTGCAATTTCGCGCCAGCGACCGACAAGCAGACCACCGGCAAGACCACCGACACGGTCGCTGTCGGACCGCAGGCGAACACTGCGGATGCTGGACTGCTTTCGCACGATCCCGCGGGCGGGGCGCCGCTCGATCCCGCAGCGGCCGACGACATGCCGCGCCCGCTGATGCAGGCACAAGTCGCGCTCGACCGGCTCGGGTTCACCCCCGGAGTGGTCGACGGCAAGACCGGGCTTTCGACCAAGAACGCGATCATGGGCTTCCAGGAAGCCAGCCAGCTTCCGACCACCGGCGAACTCGATACCGCGACCAAGGCGGGGCTGGCCCAGTATGCCAATATCCCGGCGACCCGCGTGGTGACGATCCCCGCCGAATTTGCCGCCGGACCGTTCTACAAACTGCCCGCCGATCCGCAGGAAAAGGCCAAGCTAACGACGCTCGGATACGAATCGCTCGACGAGAAACTGGCTGAGCGGTTCCACACCACGATCGCCACGCTGAAGGAACTCAATCCAGGCGGGATGCCCGCGGGGATGAAAATGGACGCGTCGGCCAGCGCCGCGCCGGGCGCCAGCGGTGCTGCCGCCGCCTCGCCGAGCGCGGCGGCCAGCGCGAGCGCCGGCGCCAACACAAGTGCCAGCTCCGGAGCGAGCGCGAGCCCAAGCCCGAGCGGCTCGGCAGGGGCCGTTGCAATGGTGCCAGGGCCGGTCTCGTTCTTTCACGGCGGCCAGCAAATCCGCGTCCCAAATGTCGGCGGCGATGTTATCGACAACGCCGCGGCCGGCGATGCCAGCTGGCGGGCCACGCTGGCGATGCTCGGGGTCGGGACGACGCAGCCGAGCGCCAGCAAGATCGTGGTGAGCAAATCCAAGGGCACGCTCAAGGCCTACGACGGCGCGGGCAAGCTGGTGGCGATGTTCACCGCGACCATGGGTTCGGTCCACGATCCGCTGCCGCTGGGTGACTGGAAGATCCTCGGCGTGGGCAAGAACCCGCCGTTCAACTATAATCCGGCGCTGTTCTGGGATGCCAAGGCCGACGCCAAGAAGGCGCATTTGCCGCCGGGGCCGAACGGTCCGGTCGGGGTCGTGTGGATCGACCTCAGCAAGGAGCATTACGGGATCCACGGTACGCCCAATCCCGAGACGATCGGCCGGGCCGAAAGCCATGGCTGCGTGCGCCTGACCAACTGGGATGTCGCGCGGCTGGCGCAGATGGTCTCGACCAAGACTGCGGTTACGTTCGAGGCATGAGCACAGTGTCGTTCGCCCAAACCCTCAAGACGGTCACCACCACCGCGGTGGTGACCTCCTTGGTGTGGATGGTGATCGGCGGGGTGCTGCTGAACCGCGGGTCGTTGACTGTGCCTGAGGGCGGCATGGTTGGCCCGGTGGCAGGGGCGGATGCACACTCTGCCATCCCTGCCTCTGCCATCCCGTCTCCAGTCGCGGAGATGCCGACATCGTCATCGCCCCCGCTCGCCGCAATGCCGACTGCGGCGCTCGTCCCGGCAAGTTATGCCCCGGGCTCCGATCGTTTGATCATCCCGGTGCGCGGGGTTGGGGTGAACCAACTTGTCGATACCTATGACGATGCCCGCAGCGCAGGGCGGATCCACAACGCAATCGACATCATGGCGCCGACGGGCACTCCGGTGTTCGCCGCCGCCCCCGGGATCGTCGCCAAGTTGTTCCTTTCGCGGATGGGCGGCAACACCATTTACATCCGGTCGTTCGATCAGAAGCGGATGTATTATTACGCCCACCTCTCGGCTTACGCGCCGGGGCTGGCGGAAAATCAGCGGATCAACGCCGGGCAGGTGATCGGGGCGGTGGGCTATTCGGGGGATGCCAATCCCGCCGCGCCGCATCTCCACTTCGCGATCAACGATATCGCGCCGGGGGAGGGCTGGTGGAAGGGAACCCCGATCAACCCCTATCCGCTGCTCGGCGGCCGCTGAGGCGCGCCGGGTACGGTTTCATCCACAAATCAGCTGTTGTTGGTCACGCGGCGAACGCAGCGTAGGGCCGTGTCGATCCCGCCCTCGGTCCGGCGCAGAAACCCGCCGCTCAGCCGATGAAAGGTCTGTCCGCGCTTGGGGCCGCTGGTCATCGTCACCTGGTCGCCGAGCAGGAGGTACGAGCCATGCGCCGGGCCCACGCCGTAGCTCTTGGCGTCGATGATTGCGAAGGCTTCGCTGTCGACCGCGATCCCCGCGGCCCCCGCCGCATCGCCGGGCAACTCGCACACATAGCTTCCCGGGCGCAGCATCCCGATCGGTCCACCCGGAGCGGCAAGGACGGGCGCAGCCGAAGCGGCGAGCACAGCGATAACAAGGGCTTGGCGATATCTCATGGCCATCGCGATAGCATGAACCGCGCCGCGCGGCCAGTGGCGCCGGCCGGAGGAACCGCCGCGCGGGTTGCCGCAATGCCGCACCCACGCTAAGGGCGCGCCTTCCCGGCATTCCGGTCGACATTATTGGCATTCGCCAGCGCAAGGGCATCGCATATGAAGATTAGCGGCGTGGACATCCGTCCGGGCAACATCATCGAATATGAAAAGGGTATCTGGAAAGTCGCCAAGACCCAGCACACCCAGCCGGGCAAGGGCGGCGCGTTCATGCAAGTCGAGATGAAAAACCTGATCGACGGACGCAAGACGAACGTCCGCTTTCGCAGCCAGGACACCGTCGAACGCGTCCGCCTCGACACCAAGGACTTTCAGTTCCTGTATGCCGATGGCGACGCGCTGGTTTTCATGGACCAGGAAAACTACGAGCAGATCAACCTGCCCTCCGATCTTCTTGGCGATGCCGCCGCGTTCCTCCAGGACGGCATGCAGGTCACGCTCGAATTGTACGACGAGCGCCCGATCAGCGTCGCCCTTCCCGATCAGGTCGAAGCCACGATCGTCGAGGCCGACGCGGTGGTGAAGGGGCAGACCGCCTCGTCATCGTTCAAACCCGCGCTGCTCGACAACGGGGTGCGCGTGATGGTTCCGCCGCACATCGAAAGCGGTACGCGCATCGTCGTCGACGTCTACGAGCGCAGCTACGTCGGCAAAGTGAGCTGATTACGCGATGACTGTAGTTTCGGGCCTGGTTCGCGTGATGGAGCGTGCCGCGCGCAAGGCCGGGCAGCGCCTGCGCCGCGATTTCGGCGAGGTCGAGCATCTCCAAGTCAGCCGCAAGGGTCCGGCGGACTTCGTCTCGAAGGCCGACCAGGCTTCCGAGCGCACCTTGTGGGAAGAACTCAAGGCCGCGCGGCCCGATTGGGGCTTCGTCCTCGAAGAGGGCGGCGTGATCGAAGGCGATCCTGATCGGCCGCGGTGGATCGTCGATCCGCTCGACGGCACCACCAACTTCCTCCACGGCATTCCTCACTTCGCAATCTCGATCGCGGCGCAGGAACCGCGCGCCGACGGCAAGGGCTGGGGCGATGTCATCGCCGGGATCGTTTATCAGCCGGTCACCGACGAAAGCTTCTGGGCCGAACGGACCCGGGGCGCGTGGCTCCAGGATCGGCGCCTGCGCGTCTCCGCACGCCGCCATCTGGACGAGAGCCTCGTCGCCACCGGCATGCCATTCGCCGGTCGCGGCGATCCCGCGCAGTGGAGCGCGATCTACAACGCCATCGGGCCAGAGGTCGCGGGGATTCGCCGCTTCGGTTCGGCCGCGCTCGACCTCGCGTGGGTTGCTGCAGGGCGCTACGAAGGTTTCTGGGAAAGCGGGCTCAGCCCGTGGGACACCGCCGCGGGCTGCCTGCTGGTGCGTGAGGCCGGCGGCTTCGTCACCGACTGGCGCGGGCGATCGCTGCCGATCTGCGACGGCGAGGTGCTTGCGGGCAACGGCACCCTCCATTCGCGGCTCCACAAGATCGTCGCGGGCGCGCTGAAAGCGTAAGCACAAGGCGCAAGCTTGCGAGGAGGCTGCGCGCTCGCTAAGCGCACGCGCTGACCACCCGTGCCCCTGTGGCGGAATGGTAGACGCGATCGACTCAAAATCGATTGTTGCAAGACGTGCCCGTTCGAGTCGGGCCAGGGGCACCACATCATATGGACGGCAGTCGCCGCGTGACCGTGATCAATCGCCGGGATTGGTAGCCGGGGATACTCCGCTACGGCTCCGTGAAGCGTCGATCAGCTTGCCGAGTTCACCCGCCGTTGGCGCGCGCGGCTTTATGGGCTGGCGAAGAGCGCGCGGTCCGGGCGGCGCATTCGGGAGGCCGGCGCGCCGCGGGTCGCTGGGCATCGCTGCTAGACCGGGAGCGCCGCTCGGGCCCGAGACCGGTGTCGGCGCCAACTTCGGGACGCCGCGTGGAGGGCCGGAATAGCTATCGCCCGGTGGCCCAGGTTCCACACTCTCGGGTTCCTGGGCGAACTGGAAATACCCGCGCCCTTCTGCCCGCAGACGCAGGTCATGGGCCGCCACATGGCGTTTGCCGAGCGCATCGGCCTCGGCGATCAAGGTCGTGTTGCGTTGCTGCCGCTTGGCGATCGCGGTGGTCATTGCCTCGCGTCCTTCGCCGTCTGCAAACATCGCCAGGCACATCGTGATGCCGATCGTTGCCGCGGCGAAATGGCGGAACATTGCGGGCGTCACTGGCAAGGTTGGCGGCGGGCGCGACATGCCCGGGGACGTACCAGCCGCGGGTTAACGCCGCGTTGGCGCGGCGCCTTTCGGCGTGTGCGGGCTGAAAAATAAACGACCGCCGGAGTTAAGGGGAACTCCGACGGCCGTCATTCTCCTCCCCAGGAGAGATTGTGCGGCAGGTTTACGCCGCGAATTGGTTCATCGTGTTATGGCTTCCGCCGGCCTTGAGCGCGGCTTCTCCGGCGAAGTATTCCTTGTGATCGTCGCCGATGTCGCTGCCGCTCATGTTCTGGTGCTTCACACAAGCGATGCCCTGGCGGATTTCCTCGCGCTGGACGCCCTTGACGTAGCCGAGCATGCCCGCGTCGCCGAAGTATTCCTTCGCCAGGTTATCGGTGGACAGCGCCGCGGTGTGATAGGTCGGCAGCGTGATCAGGTGGTGGAAAATACCCGCGCGGGCGGCAGCATCGCGCTGGAACGTGCGGATTCTTTCGTCCGCCTCGTCACCCAGCGCGGTACCGTCATAGCTGGCGCTCATCAGTTTCGGCCGATCATAGGCCGAGACATCCTCTCCAGCTTCCGCCCAGGCATCGTAGACCTGCTGGCGAAAGTTGAGCGTCCAGTTGAACGAAGGCGAGTTGTTGTAGACGAGCTTGGCATTGGGCACGACTTCGCGGATCCGATCGACCATCGAGGCGATCTGCTCGATGTGCGGCTTCTCGGTCTCGATCCACAGCAAGTCGGCACCGTTCTGCAGCGAGTTGATGCAATCGAGCACGCAACGGTCGGCGCCGGTGCCCTCACGGAACTGGAACAGGTTCGACGGCAGCCGCTTGGGTCGCAGCAGCTTGCCGCCGCGGTTGATGATCACATCCCCGTTGGCCTGCGAAATGTCCGAGATTTCCTCGCAATCGAGGAACGCGTTGTACTGGTCGCCGATGTCGCCGGGTTCCTTGGAGAACGCGATCTGCTTGGTCAGTCCGGCGCCGAGCGAATCGGTGCGGGTGACGATGATCCCGTCCTCGATCCCAAGCTCGAGGAAGGCATAGCGACAGGCACGGACCTTGGCGAGAAAGTCGTCATGCGGCACGGTGACTTTGCCGTCCTGGTGGCCGCACTGCTTTTCATCTGAAACCTGGTTTTCGATCTGCAGCGCGCAGGCGCCCGCCTCGATCATTTTCTTGGCCAGCAGGTACGTTGCCTCGGCATTGCCGAAGCCCGCGTCGATATCGGCGATGACCGGGACGACGTGGGTTTCGTAGTTATCGATCTTGGCCTGCAGCGCCTTTGCCGTCACCGCATCGCCGGCATCGCGCGCCGCGTCGAGATCGCGGAACAGCATGCCAAGCTCACGCGCGTCGGCTTGCTTGAGGAACGTGTACAGTTCTTCGATCAGCGCGGGGACGCTGGTCTTCTCATGCATCGATTGATCGGGCAGCGGACCGAAATCGCTCCGCAGCGCGGCGACCATCCAGCCCGACAGATACAGGTACCGGCGCTTGGTCGAGCCGAAATGCTTTTTGATCGAAATCATCTTCTGCTGGGCGATGAAGCCATGCCAGCAGCCGAGCGATTGCGTATAGTTGGCAGGATTGGCGTCGTAGGCCGCCATGTCGGCGCGCATCACCTTGGCGGTATAGCGTGCGATGTCGAGGCCCGTACGAAAGCGGTTCTGCGCGCGCATCCGCGCAACCGATTCGGCGCTGATCCCGCTCCACGTACCGTTGTACTGCTGGATCAAATCCTGCGTTTGCGAGATGTCGGTCGAATAGGTCATGGTCGGCTCCGGACGAAAATCGTTGGCACCCCATACCTGGACGACTGGCGAATTTGTAGCGAAAATCGACAGAAAGGTTGTCGTTATGCACCCGTTGCGGCATAACGGCTTGTCATGTTGTAAATTTGATGACAATACCACGTCGTGGCCGATAGCACTTTCCTTGCCGGACCTATGCTGCGACGCCTCCACCGCAAGGAAGGCCTGACGCAGGCGGCGATGGCCGCACGGCTGGCTATTTCGCCCAGCTATCTCAATCTGATCGAGCGTAACCAGCGCCCGCTTTCGGCACGGCTGCTTGTCGCGCTCGCCCAGCACTTCGATTTCGATCCACGCTCGCTGACCCGGGACGAGGCGATCGGCGGCATCGACGGAATGCGCCGGCGGCTGTCCGACGAACGCTTCGCCGATCTTGCGATCGATCGCGACGAGGTTGCCGAATGGCTCGCTGCCGCGCCGCAGGGAGCGGTGGCATTCGCGCGGCTGTTCGACAGCATGGGCAGCGAGGTCTCGGGAATCTCTGTCGCCGACCCGCTTGTGCTGGCGCGGCGCGAAGTCGAACGCTGGCGCAACCATTTCGCCGATCTCGATGCCGCAGCCGAGGCGCTGGCGGACGAATTGCGCCTCGCCAGTGGCGACATCAGCAGCGCGCTCGCCGAACGCCTGCGCCAGCGCCACCAGTTGAGCCTGCGCATCCTTCCGGGCGACGTCATGCCCGATGCGCTCCGCCGGCTCGATCTCCACGCGCGCCAGTTGCAATTGTCCGAGATGCTCGATCCAGCATCGCGCAATTTCCAGGTCGCGGTACAGCTCGCGCTGCTTGAACAGCGCGACGCGATCCGTGCGCTGGGCGAGGGCGCCGGGTTTGCCGACCGTGCCGCGCGGCGCCTGTTCGAACGCTACCTTGCCGGGTACTTCGCCGCGGCTGTGATGATGCCTTACGGCAGGTTCCTGCGCGCATGCGAAGCGACCAACTACGATCCCGCAGTGCTCCAGCGCCGCTTTGGGGTAGGCTTCGAACAGCTCGCGCACCGCCTCACCACCCTCCAGCGGGTCGGTCAGCGGGGGCTGCCGTTCTTCATGGCCCGGCTCGACCGGGCGGGGCAGTTTTCCAAACGCCTGGTCGGGGCGAGTGGAACGCTGCTGCTCGAAAGCGAAGTCAGTTGCCCGTTGTGGAACGCGCATGCCGCGTTCGAACAAGCCGGGCAGATGCGCGTGCAGCACATCGCGCTGGCGGGGCAGGGCGATGCCGCGGGACAATGGGTCACGCTTGCCCGCACCGTCCATGCCAGCGGCGCCGCGGCGCAGACTTCAGCGCAACCATCGGCGCAGTTCGCGGTGGTCCTGGGCCTCGACGCGAGCCTGGCCGGACAACTTGCCAGCGCCCGCGGTCTGTCGTTGCGGCGCGACGATGCGGTTCCGATCGGGCTGGGTTGTGCGCGGTGCCACTTCCCCGATTGCCAGCAACGGTCGCTTCCCCCGCGCGGGGCCGCCTTGCGCTTCGACGAGCGCATGCGCGCGCTGAGCCCGTTCGACTTCGCCGGATAGCGACTTCGCTGGATAGCGACTTCGCTGGATAGCCACCGGGGCCGAAGCACTGTAAACTTAACCGACACTTCACTTATGCCCCGTAAACCAAGATCGCGGACGCTGTTCCGCCGATTTTGGCGCCGGGAACGATGATCAGGTTGTTCAAACACTACATTCCGCACGCAGTCCTGCTGCTCGGATTGTTCGATATTGCGCTGCTTGCGCTGGCAGGCGAGGCGGCGTGGCGCCTGCGCGCCAGCCAGATCGGCGTAAGCTATGGCCCGTTGGCCGACCGGACGGGTCTGCTGCTCGGTTTCGCGGCACTCGTGATCACCGCCATGGTCGCGGTCGGGGTGTATGGCTCGGAGGCCCTGCGATCCATGCGTTTCGCCACCGCGCGGCTGCTGGTTGCGGTGTCGCTCGGGATCATCGCGCTCAGCTTCGTCGACTTTCTGATCCCGGGTCACGTCTTCTGGCGCTCGACCCTCGCCTACGCGATGGGGCTGGCGATCCTTGCGCTGATAGGCAACCGGCTGGTGGTCGGCGGGATCCTTGGCGCGCAGGCATTCCGCCGCCGCGTCCTCGTGTTCGGCGCCGGCCCTCGGGCCGATCGCCTGCGCAAGCTCGGAGAGCGGCCCGAGAGCGGCTTCGCCATCGTCGGCTACATCGGGATGAACGACAGCCAGCCCGTGGTCGAGGAAGCAATCGCGCGCACGGCGATCCACAACCTGACGCGCTTCGTGGAAAACCTCGGCGTCAGCGAAGTCGTCCTCGCGCTCGAGGAGCGGCGTAACGCGCTTCCGCTCAAGGATCTTCTGCGGATCAAGACCGCAGGCGTGCACGTCAACGACTTCTCGAGCTTCCTCGAGCGCGAAACCGGCCGCGTCGATCTCGATACGCTCAACCCCAGTTGGCTGATCTTTTCCGACGGGTTTTCGTCGGGACGCGCGATCTCGAGCGCGGCCAAGCGGATCTTCGATATCACCGTCAGCGCCGCCGTGCTGCTGGTTACGCTGCCGCTGGTGATGCTGTTCGTGATCCTGATCCGGCTCGACAGCCGCGGGCCCGCTTTCTTCCGCCAGACCCGCGTGGGGCTTTACGGCGAGAATTTCGATGTCCTCAAGTTGCGTTCGATGCGAACCGATGCGGAAAAGGCCGGCGAAGCGATCTGGGCGAGCGAGAACGATCCGCGCATCACGCGCATCGGCCGCGTTATCCGCAAGGTCCGGATCGACGAATTGCCGCAGGCGTGGACCGTGCTGATGGGCAAGATGAGCTTCGTCGGGCCGCGTCCCGAGCGTCCCCAATTCGTCGCCGATCTCGAAGAGCACCTGCCCTATTATGCCGAGCGCCACATGGTGAAGCCCGGGCTGACCGGGTGGGCGCAGGTCAATTATCCGTATGGCGCGTCGATCGACGATTCGCGTCAGAAGCTCGAATACGATTTGTATTACGCCAAGAACTACACGCCGTTCCTCGACCTCCTGATCCTGCTGCAGACGGTCCGCGTGGTCCTTTGGCCCGAGGGCGCGCGGTGAGCCCGATGCTCGACCTGCTGTCCAGTATCACCCACGGCATCGCGGCTGGCTGCGCGCTTGCCATCGCCATCTGGCTCCTGCCGCGGCGCGAGCGATTGTCCGCGACGGGCGATGGGGTGGTTGCGGCGCTGACCCTGACGGGACTTTGGGCGCTGGCGAGCGCAGTGATGGGTCCGGTTTCGGTCGGTGCCATTATCGCCGAATCGGTGCGCAACATCGCCTGGCTGTTCGTGACCTTGCGGTTGTTTGCCAGCGATGGCCGCCACGCCAGCGTTGCCCCCGTCCGCCCGGTGATCGCCGCACTGGTGGTCGTCGAATTCCTCCAGCCGGTGCTCGTACTGGCGTTGTCGCGGATCGATCCGGCGATGGTGTTCCAGGTCGCGGTATTGTTCCGTCTACTCGTCGCGATCGGCGCGCTGGTCTTGATCCACAACCTCTACATCGGCGCGGCGCCGTCTGCCCGCGCGGCGCTGCGCTGGCCGGCAGCGGGGCTCGCGCTGCTGTGGGGCTACGATCTCAATTTCTACACCGTGAGCTATCTTGCCGGGGCGATGCCCCAAGGGCTCGGCGCGGTCCGCGCGGGCGCGGTGCTGGGAACCGCGGTGCTGTTCGGCATAACCGGCCTGCGCGATAGCAACGAGCTTCGCCTGCAACCCTCGCGCGCGATCACCTTCCGCAGTTTCTCGCTGATGCTGATCGGGATTTACCTGATCGCAATGGTCGCGGTGGCGCGGTGGCTGGCCTACATCGGCGGCGACTTTGCCCGCCAGGTCCAGTTCGGGTTCGTCATCGCGGCGTCGCTTGCGGCGATATTGCTCCTGCCCTCCCGGCGGCTGCGGGCGTGGATGAAGGTCGTACTGGCCAAGCATGTCTTCCAGCACCGTTACGATTACCGCGCCGAATGGCTGCGCTTCACCAACACCGTCGGACACGGGAGCGAGAGCGCGCAGCCGCTCGAACAGCGGATCATCCGTGCGCTGGCCGACATCACCGACGCCACCGGGGGGTTGCTCCTGACGGTGGGCGAGCGCGGCGCGCTGATGCTGGCCGAGCGCTGGCAGTGGTCGACCGCGGACGTTCCGGCGCTGGCCTTCGACGACCGCGCGGTCCGCTTCTTCGAAACCGACGGTTTCATCGTCGATCTCGACGATGTCCGCGCCGGTCACGATCTGCGCGGTGAGAGCCAGACGATTGCGCCCTGGTTGCGCGATGAAGCGCGTGCCTGGGCGATCGTGCCGCTGCTGCACTTCGAGCGCCTGGTGGGCGTCGTCATCCTCGCCCGCCCGGCTACCCCGCGCACACTCGATTGGGAAGATTTCGATCTGCTCCGCGTCGTGGGCCGACAGATTGCGAGTTATCTCGCCGAAAGTACCGGGCAACTGGCGCTGGCAGAGGCTGGCCGGTTCGACGAGTTCAATCGCCGCATCGCCTTCGTTATGCACGATATCAAGAACCTGGCGAGCCAGCTCAGCCTGCTCGCGCGCAACGCCGAACTTCATGCCGAAAAGCCCGCGTTCCGCGCCGACATGCTGGTCACCATCCGCAATTCGGCCGACAAGCTCAACGTCCTGCTCGCGCGATTGTCGCGTTATGGCCAGGGTTCGGCTGAGCGGCTCGAGCCAGTCGATGTCGCGCAGGTCGTCAGCGGCGCTCTCGCCCAGTTCGCGGGGGGGCCGGTAATCCTTACCGACAGCGCGCCGTTCCAAGTGATCGCCAACCCCGATACGCTCGAACAGGCGCTCGTCCACCTAATCCAGAACGCGATCGACGCCAGCACCCCGGGTCAGAATGTGTTCGTGCGCGTCCTCACCGAGGGGCTCTACGGCGTGATCGAGATCGTCGACGCGGGCTGCGGGATGAGCGCAGATTTCATTCGCACGCGGCTGTTCAAGCCGTTCGTCTCGTCCAAGCCGGGCGGGTTCGGGATCGGCGCGTTCGAAGCGCGCGAGTTAATCCGCGCGATGCAGGGGCGGCTCGACGTCGAATCGCGTGAAGGCCTGGGCACCCGGTTTTCGCTCTATCTCCCGCTCGCCGCGGCGGGCGCGGTATTCGGGCGGATCGCCCCCTCCCTCTTGCCTCTCAACGCCGATCAGAAAGTCGCATCATGAGCGAAACCAGCCTCAAGCCGTTGGCGCGTACCGCTGCCCGGCCGCTGCCCAAGCTGCTCGTCGTCGAGGATGATGCAGGCCTCCAGGCGCAGCTCAAGTGGGCTTACGCGGACTTCGAAGTGATTATCGCGTCGGACCGGGCGAGCGCGCTGGTCGCGTTGCGCGCCGAGGAACCGGCGGTGGTCACGCTCGATCTGGGACTGCCGCCCGATCCCGACGGGACCAGCGAGGGCTTTGCCGTGCTCGATGCGATCATTGCGCTGAAGCCCGATACCAAGGTGATCGTCGCCAGCGGCCACGGCGCGCGCGAATCCGCGCTTCAGGCGATCGCGCGCGGCGCCTACGATTTCTACCAGAAGCCCGTCGATATCGACGCACTCGGGCTGATCGTGCGCCGCGCGTTCGAGCTTCACCGGATCGAGGCGGAGAACCGGGCGCTCGAGGAGCGTGCGGGAGAAGGCAACCGCGTCCTTGGCTCGCTGATCACCGCCGCGCCCGAAATGGTCCGCGTCGCGCGTACGATCGAGCGCGTCGCCAACACCAACGTATCGGTCATGCTCCTGGGGGCGAGCGGCACGGGCAAGGAATTGCTTGCGCGCGGGCTTCACGATGCCAGCGACCGCCGCCGCGGCGCTTTCGTGGCGATCAACTGTGCGGCGATCCCAGAAAACCTGCTCGAGAGCGAACTGTTCGGCCACGAAAAAGGCGCGTTCACCGGGGCGGTGAAAACCACCGAGGGCAAGATCGAGCAGGCCGGCGGCGGCACACTGTTCCTCGACGAGGTCGGCGACATCCCGCTCCAGCTCCAGGTCAAGCTGCTGCGCTTCCTGCAGGAACGCGTGATCGAACGGATCGGCGCGCGCCGCTCGATCGCGGTCGATACCCGGGTCGTATGCGCCACTCACCAGGATCTCGAAGCGATGATCGCCGACGGGCGCTTCCGCGAGGACCTGTTCTACCGCCTGGCCGAAATCGTGATCAAGATCCCCAGCCTCGCCGAGCGGCCGGGGGACGCCACGCTGCTGGCCAAGGCCTTCCTCGCGCGGTTCGCTCGCGAGATGAACCCGGCGGTCAAGGGATTTGCCGCCGATGCGCTGGCCGCGCTCGACGCGTGGCCGTGGCCGGGCAATGTCCGCGAGCTCGAAAACCGGGTAAAACGCGCGGTGATCATGGCCGATAGCAAGCTCATCGGAGCACCCGACCTCGATCTCGTGTCGCCCGAAAGCGGCGGCGAGCGCACGCTCAACCTCAAAGGTGCGCGCGAGGTCGCCGATCGCCGCGTCATCCGCCATGCACTCGCCCGCAGCGAGGGCAACATCTCGAGTACCGCCAAACTGCTCGGGATCAGCCGCCCGACGTTGTACGATCTGCTCAAGCAATATGACCTTCAGACCTGAGGCGTTGCTCCGCGGACTGCTGGTCCTGACGGGTACATTGGTGTTCACCGTAACCGCAGCGGGAACGGGGGCTTTGCAGGATGACCTGACGCTGGCGCGGGCCGCGCTGGCCAAGGATGACGGGATCGCCGCCGAAGTTCCCCTGCGCCGCGCGCTTGCCGGCGGCGCAGCGCGATCTGCGGTGGCCGCGGCGATGGGCGAGGCACTGCTCCTGCAGCATCAGAATGTGCGGGCACGGGCGTGGCTAGGCGCGGGCAAGTTCGATGCCGTGGACGCCCGCCGCGGCTTCCGTGCGCTCGGCCGGCTCGAACAGAGCGAGGGTAATTTGCCCGCCGCGGGCCGGGCCTTCGACCGGGCGCTGGCTGGCGGTCCGGGCGACGCCGGATTGTGGACCGACATCGGCCGCTTGCGTTACGCCGGCGGGCAGCAGCGCGAAGCGATCGAGGCCGCGGACAGGGCAGTCGCCCTTGGCCCCGACAATGTCCGCGCGCTGGAGTTCCGCGGCGAACTCGTCAGGGACCAGATCGGCCCGGTTGCGGCGCTGCCGTGGTTCGAGCGCGGGCTTGCGCAGGCTCCCGACGATCCCGCGCTGCTCGGCGAATATGCCGCGACGCTATGCGATCTGGGCGCGGCGCGCGATTGCCTGACGGTCAGCCGCAAGCTGCTCGAGGTCGATCCCGGCAACGCCCAGGCCTATTTCATCCAGGCGACACTTGCTGCACGCGGCGGCAACTTTGCCCTCGCGCGGCGAATGATCGGCAAAACCCGCCGGCGGCTCGATACCGTGCCGGCAGTCATGCTTCTCGAAGGGGCGCTCGAACTCCAGGCGGGCAACCGCAACGTCGCGGTCGATGTGCTGGCACGGCTGGTCGAACGGCAACCCGATAACGCCGTCGCGCGCGCTGCGCTGGTTCGGGCCTATCGCGTTTCGGGCCGCGCCGATCTTGCCGGCATAACCCAGGCGCGGCGCAAGGTCGGGGCAGGGACCGTAATGATCCTCAGTTCCGGCGAGGTCGCAATTGGCGTGCTTGCAGCGGATTATGCGTCGTCACCCACGGCGATCACGGCGGTGCCGTACATCCGGGCGCTGCTTACTTCCGGTCGAGGGGGCGAGGCCGCCGGAATCGCCGAGCACCTGCGCTCTGCCAGCCCCGGCGCGCGCGACGCCCATGTCCTGGCCGGCGACGTTCACCTCGTTCTGGGACACCCCGCCGCGGCCAAGGCCGATTACGGCGCTGCGGCACAGATCCGGATCGACGATGCGTTGCTCGCGCGCGCAGCGGTCGTCCTGCGCCAGCTTGGCCAGGAAGCCGGGCGCAGCGCGCTGGCCCGCGCCTATCTTGCCCAGCATCCGCGCAGCATTCTGGCATGGCGGCTCACCCAGCCCGGCTGACCGCGCACAAAAAAGGGCGACCCGTGGGCCGCCCTTTCTCCCCTCCCAAGGAATCGCGAGGAAGGTCCCACTTCGCGCCGCCGCGCGCAATCGGCACGCGGTTCGGTTCGTCGCATTTTCGCTGCATCGTCGGTCCGCCTATCGACTTGACCCGGCGCATTAAAACCGTTCGACAAGCTGCCGCGCGGGCGGCATCGCACGCGCAACCGATAGGGAGAATGCCAATGGCAGGTGCGCTGGCCGGATTGACCGTGATCGAACTCGCCGGGATCGGCCCCGCACCGTTCACCGGGATGATGCTCGCCGATCACGGCGCGCGGGTGATCCGGGTCGAGCGGCCGGGGCTTGCGGGCCGGTTCGGCGATAACGGCAACCGCGACATCCTCAACCGCAACCGAGAACGGATCGAACTCGATCTCAAGGACCCCGCCGCCATCGCCCAACTGGTGGAGCTGGCGAAGACCGCCGACGCACTGATCGAGGGTTTCCGCCCCGGAGTGGTCGAGCGGCTCGGGCTCGGACCCGAGGTGCTGCTGGCCGCCAACCCGCGCATCGTGATCGGGCGGATGACCGGGTGGGGGCAGGACGGCCCGATGGCGCCGCTCGCCGGGCATGACATCAACTACATCGCGCTGTCGGGCGCGCTCCATAGCTATGGCCGCGCGGGCGACAAGCCGACATTCCCGATCAACGCGGTCGGCGATTTCGGCGGCGGCGGGATGCTGCTCGCGTTCGGCGTGCTCGCCGCGATCCTCTCGGCCAAGGCGACCGGGCAGGGCCAGGTGGTCGACTGCGCGATGGTCGATGGTGCGGCGATTCTTTCGGCGATGACCTACACCTTCCTCGGCAACGGCCAGTGGCGCGATGAGCGCGGGGTCAACCTGCTCGATAGCGGGGCACATTTCTACGACACCTACGAGACCAGCGACGGCAAATGGATTTCGCTCGGCGCGATCGAACCGCAGTTCTACGCGCTGCTTCTCGAGAAGGCAGGGCTAGCCGGCGACGCGGATTTTGCGGCGCAGATGAACCCGGCAAGCTGGGGTCCGCTCAAGGACAAGCTTACCGCGCTGTTTCTGACCAAGACCCGCGACGCGTGGTGCACGATCATGGACAATACCGACATCTGTTTCGCCCCGGTGCTGAGCCTGCGCGAGGCGCCGACGCATCCGCACAACGTTGCGCGCGGGACTTTCGTCGAGGACGGCGGGATGATCCAACCCGCACCAGCGCCGCGCTTTTCGGCAACGCCGGCGCCACCGGTTTCACTCAAGGGTCGCTGACCCGCGATGCTCCGCCGCGTCGATCCGATGGTGCGACTGCTGCTGGTCGCAATCTTGCTGGCGAGCGTGCTGCCGGTGAGCGGGAGCGCAAAGGCTGCCGCGCAGTTCGCCTCCAACGCCGCGGTGTTCCTGCTTTTCCTCCTCAACGGCCTGCGCCTGCCCCGGCACGAAGTGATCGCGGGGCTCGGCAACCACCGCCTGCTGTGGCCGCTGGTGGCGTGGGTCTATGGCGCGATGGCGCTGGCGGGGTGGTTGCTGTGGCACCTGGGCGGTGTACTGATGCCGCCGCTGCTCGCGCTTGGCTTCGTGTTTCTCGGGACGCTGCCGTCGACCGTGCAGTCGGCCACGGCGTATGCCAGCCTGGCAGGCGGCAACGTTGCTTCGTCGGTCGTCGCGGCGGCGCTGCTCAATATCCTCGGGGTGTTCGTCACCGCGCCGTTGTTTTCGCTACTGGCCGGGTCCGGCGGCGCCGGGTTCAACAGCGATGCCCTGATCAAGGTCGCGGCGATCCTGCTGCTCCCGTTCGTACTCGGCCAGGTTCTTCAACGCTGGCTGCTCGAATGGGTGCAGGGGCACCGCGCGCTGGTAACGTGGATGGACCGCAGCTCGATCGCGATAGCGGTCTACGTCGCGTTCTCCGGAGCGGTCGTGCAGGGCATCTGGACGCGGGTCGGACCGGGCGCGTGGGCGGCGCTGCTGGCGCTCTGCACGGTGTTGCTGGTCATCGGCTACGCGGGTGCATGGGGTTTGGGCGGGCTGCTCAAACTGCCGCGCGGCGACCGGGTGGTGATGCTGTTCGCGGGCGGCCAGAAAAGCATCGCGATGGGCGCGCCGCTGGCCACGGTGCTGTTTCCCCCTGCCGCCGCGGGCATCGTTCTGTTGCCGGTGCTGGTCTATCATCTGGCGCAGCTCGTCGTCGCCGCGCCGCTGGCCGCGCGGCTGCACGGTGGTCAGGCGGCCGGAACCTCGTCGCCGCTCACGCTTTCGGGATGACGCCGCCGCCACCGCACGGACCACAGGAGTGATCCCGCGATCATCACCGCGCCGATCAGCCCGGTGATGCTCTCGGGCACGGTATAGCGCGCCGACACCAGCATGATGACGCCCAGTGCGATGATCGCCCAGAACGCCCCGTGCTCAAGATAGCGGTACTGCGCCAGCGTGCCTCTACGCACCAGCAGCAAGGTCAGCGAGCGTACGAACATCGCCCCGATCGACAGCCCCAGCGCGATCACGATCATGTTGTTCGACAGCGCGAACGCACCGATGACCGCGTCGAAGCTGAACGATGCGTCGAGCACGTTGAGGTAGATGAACGCGCCGAGCCCCGAGCGCACCGCTGCGCCGAGCGCGCGCTGCTGCTCCTCGCGCAGCTCGAGTGCCTTGCCCACCGCCTCGACCGCGATGAACGCGATGATCCCGAGGATGCCCGCAATCAGGAACGTGTGCCCTTCGGTGAGCGGCAGCGTGGCCGAAAGCCCCCACAACGCGAGCAGCAACAGACCGACCTCGATCGCCGGCAGCGCGCCGAGACCGGCAATGCGTTTCTCGATCAGCCCGATCCAGTGGACTTCCTTGTCCGAATCGAAAAAGAACTTCAGCCCTACCAGCGTAAGGAACGCCCCGCCGAACCCGGCGATGCCGACGTGCGCGGATGAGACAATAGCTTCATACCGTTCCGGATCGCTGAGCGAGAGCCGCACCGCCTCCACCGGATTGAGCCCTGCCGCCACCGCGACGATCGCCAGCGGGAACGCGATGTACATCCCGTAAACCGCAAAGATCATTCCCCAGGTCAGGAAGCGCTTGCGCCAGACCTCATCCATCGTCTGGAGGACGGTGGCATTGACGACGGCATTGTCGAAACTCAGCGACACCTCGAGCACCGAGAGTACCAGCACGGTCCACAGCACCCGAAGCAGTCCCGAAAGGGCGTGGGTCTCGCTCCACCCGTACCAGGCGGCCAGCGCGAGACAGACTGCGGTGAAAATGATCGAACCGCGGAAGTGGGCGAACACGGTGATGGTGATCCCTGTCGCTAGGTCTTGGGTTTGCGCGGCTGATAGGTCTGGTCGGCGCCTGGGAAGCTGCGCGCGCGGACTTCCCCGGCATACGTGCCCGCGGCCGCCGCAATCGTTTCGGCCAGATTTCCGTACCGTTTGACGAATCTCGGCACACGCTCGAACATGCCGAGCATATCCTCGGTTACGAGCACCTGGCCATCGCACTGCGCCGATGCCCCGATCCCGATCGTCGGTATTTCGAGCGACTTGGTCAGCGCGATTGCAATCGGCTCGACCACTCCTTCGATGACCACCGCGAATGCGCCCGCAGCCTCGACCGCCAGGCCATCGGCGACGATCTTTTCGTGCTCCTGCTGGCTGCGGCCGCGCGCGTTGTAGCCGCCCAGGACGTTGACCGCCTGCGGGGTCAGCCCGACGTGCGCCATCACCGGGATCCCGCGGGCGACGAGAAACGCGATCGTCTCGGCCATCTGCGCCCCGCCTTCGAGCTTGACCGCGGCGCAACCGGTTTCCGCCATGATCCTGCTCGCCGAAGCGAATGCGTGGGCGGGCGAAGTCTCATACGTGCCGAAGGGCATGTCGACGACCACGACGCTCTGATAGCTGCCGCGCACGACCGCCGCGCCGTGCGCACACATCATCTCCAGCGTGACCTGCAGCGACGAGGGCAGGCCGTAGATCACCTGACCCAGCGAATCTCCGACCAGCAACAGATCGCAGTGTTCGTCGAGCAGCTGCGCCTGACGCGCGGTGTAGGCGGTCAGCATCACCAGCGGCTGTTCGGTCGTACCGCCCGCCTTGCGTTCCTTGATCGCGGGCACCGTCAGCCGCTTCATCGGTGCGGGCGTCGGGTTGGCGCGGCTGGTCGCGGTATCGAGCTGGAAGGTGGTGGACATCGCTCAAGCCCTTAGCGCCTTGGTCAAAGCTGGGGAAGGGCGGCGAGTTAAGGCTTGCCATCAAGGGCGGTGCCGCTAGCTTTCGCGGCAATTGCAAAGGTTACCGTGGCTTTGCCCGCGGTCAGGTAGGGGTACCGCATGTTCGCTCGCGTAAAATCGCTCGACGCCATTCTTGCCACGGCGGAAAAGAAATCACTGCACCGCTCGCTCGGCGCGTTCCAGCTGACCCTGCTCGGGATCGGCTCGGTCATCGGCACGGGCATCTTCGTGCTGACCGCGGCGGGCGCGCAGAAAGCCGGGCCGGGGTTGATGCTGGCGTTCGCGATTGCCGGGCTGATCTGCATCGTTGCGGCGCTCTGCTATGCCGAGATTGCCTCGATGATCCCGGTCGCGGGCAGCGCCTATACCTACAGCTACGCAACGGTGGGAGAACTGCTGGCGTGGACCGTGGGCTGGGCACTGATCATGGAATACGCGATTGCCGGAGCCGCGGTTTCGGTCGGCTGGTCGGGCTATTTCAGCGGCACGATCCTCGATCAGTTCTTCCATGTCCATTTGCCCGCCGCGTTAAGTGCCGGGCCACTGGTGCTGGGCGGTGCGCCGGGCGGGTTCATCAATCTGCCCGCGTTCCTGATCGCCGGTCTGGTTACCTGCCTGCTGATCGTGGGCACCAGCGAAAGCGCCAAGGTCAACGCCGTGCTGGTAATGATCAAGGTCGTCGCGCTGACGGTCTTCATCGCGCTGACCCTCACGAGCCCGAGCTTTTCGGCAGCGAAGTTCAACCCGTTCCTTCCTGCCGGGATGTTCGGCGGGTTCGGCACCGGGGTCGGCGCCGTCGGCGCCGCGGCAACCATATTCTTCGCATATGTGGGCTTCGATGCGGTTTCGACCGCTGCGGAAGAAACGATCAACCCGCAGCGCAACGTGCCGATCGGGCTGATCGGATCGCTGCTGTTCTGCACGGTCTTCTACATCGTCGTGGCTGCAGGCGCAGTCGGAACGCTCGGCGGTCAGCCGATCATGGGACCGGGCGGAGTGCCGTTCCCCGCCGGCTCGGAAGAGCTGGCCCGCCAGTGCGCGCTTCCCCAATACGCCAAGGAACTGGTGTGTTCGAAAGAAGCGCTGGCGCACGTCTTGCGGACGATCGGTTTCACCAAGATCGGCAACATGCTCGGCGTCGCCGCGTTTCTCGCGCTGCCTTCGGTGATCCTCATGCTGATCTTCGGCCAGACGCGGATCTTTTTCGTGATGAGCCGGGATGGGCTGCTCCCCGAGCGGCTCAGCAAGGTCCACCCCAAGTTCCGCACGCCGCACATCATGACCGCGCTCACGGGCGGGCTGGTTGCGCTGGGCGGGGCGTTTTTCCCCGTGGGCCAGCTCGCGGATATCTCGAATGCCGGGACGCTCTATGCGTTCATGATGGTTGCAGTGGCGCTGCTGGTCCTGCGCAGCCGTGATCCCGGGCGCAAGCGCCACTTCCGGGTGCCCGCGGCCTGGCTCGTAGCGCCGGCCACGATAATCGGTTGCGTGTTCCTGTTCTTCAATCTGCCGTACCAGGCAATGCTGTTCCTGCCGGGATGGGGGCTGCTCGGGCTGGTTGTGTATTTCCTTTACAGTCGCAATCACAGCCATTTGGCCCGCGGGATCGAGGGAAGCGAGGCGGCCGAAATGCCCGCGCCGCCCACCCCCGGAACCTGAGCGGAGCGCTCTGGACGCACGAAGGGCCGCTTCCGTGAGGGAGCGGCCCTTTTGCCAGTGCGGCGAGCTGATCAGAGCGTCGTTTCGGCGAAGCTGCCCTTGACCTCGTCGCGCACGTCGATCCCCATGAACATCTTGGCCGTGCCGAGCACGCCGAGCTCGCCCGACCAGATCGACGCATCGCCCAGGTTCATGCGTACGAACAGCAGGTTGGGATCGTCCTTGCCGCCGGGGAACCACGCCTCGGTCATGTTCGACCACTGCTTGTCGAGCCGTTCGCGGCTGGTTTCTTCGACCAAGGTGCCGGAGAACCGGGCGAAAAGGTCGTGGCCCTTGCTTTCGTAATTGGCTGTCACCGGGCCAAGCGCGGCGAAGCGGTTGTCCTTGCGGGTGAAGAACCAGATGGCGTGGTGTGCGTCCTTATCCAGGCTGGCGGTCATCGGCGCACCGCTTTCGGCGTCGGCGTCGAGCTGGAGCATGACGAACGACGAGTGGCCAAGTGCGTGCCAGAACTTGTCCTTGAGTTCGGCAGCGTTGCCTTCGGTATATTTCATCGGGGTCTCTCGCGGGTTGCTGAAGGGATATCGGCTGAACGGGAGGAAGGCCGCTTTGGTTCCATGTCCCGGTTGGGGACAAGTTGGATCATCGCCACAAGCCTGTTTGCGAATCGCAATCTTGGGAACATAATAAGAACAACAGAGTCCGATTCGCCATGATCCACACCCCAATCTCGCTTCCTGAAAGCGCGGGTATCTCCGCCGCCGCGCTGCCGCACCCGCTTACGGCGCGGGGCGAATGGAGCCCCCACGTGCCGTTCGCCTCGCACGCCGAGGTGTTCGCTCCGGCGGCCGAGGCAAGCGGGGCAGGGCTCGCGCTGGGGCTTGCCCGGGCGGCACTGGCGGCCGCGCCCCGCACCGCCGAGGACGAGGTGGAGGACCGCCGCGCCTGGCTGTGGGTCCAGGATGCCGCCGCGATCCGCTTGGGCGGACGACCCTATCGCCCCGGGCTGCCCGCCGATCTTCGCGCGCGCCTGGTTCACGTCGCCGCGGCCAAGCCCGAGGATGCCCTGTTCGCGCTCGAGGAAGGCGTGCGCTGCCGCGACCTTGCGTTCGTGGTGGGTGAGATCGCGGGCAATCCGCGCGCGCTGGATTTCACCGCATCGCGCCGGCTGGTCCTGGCGGCAGAGCGCCACGGGATCGCGCTGTGGCTGATCCGGCTCGGCGCGGCGCGCGATCTTGGCGCGGCGCGGCTGCGCTGGGAAGCGCGCGCCGCGCCGAGCGCACAAACGCGCTGGAACGCGCATGCTCCCGGCGCTCCTGCATGGCATGCCGAGCTGTTCCGCGCCCGCGGGGTCCGGCCCGGCACCTGGACCGTGCGCGAAGATGTAGCCGGGCTCAGCGCCGGCAAGCCCGTGCCGGACGATGTGCGTCAACCCGATCCGCTCCCGGCGCATGGCGCCGCCTGACCCGCCTCCGCGGCGTATCCTCGCGGTCTGGCTCGCCCGCCTCGCGGTCGATCGCTGGCGACTGAGCGAGGGGTGTGTCCCAGGCGAGGGCGCCGATGCGCTGCCCGTCGCGCTCGTTGCCGAAACCGCGCACGGCCCGCGCATCGCCGCGACCAACGCCGCCGCGCGCGCCGCCGGGGTCATGCCCGCAACGATGCTCGCCGATGCCCGCGCGGTCTGCCCCGAGGTCGAGACCCGGCCGAGCGATCCCGCGGGCGACCTCGCGCTGCTCGAAAACCTGGCGACCTGGGTCCAGCGCTGGGGGCCGTGGTCCGCGCTCGACCCGCCCGACGGGCTGCTGGTCGACACCAGCGGGGTGGCGCACCTGTTCGGCGGCGAACGCGCGCTGCTTGCCGATTTGCTCGCACGCTTTGCGGCCCGCGGGCTGACCGCGCGCGCGGCGATCGCACCGACCGCGGGCGGGGCCTGGGCGCTGGCGCATTACGGCCCCGACGCGGCGATCCTCGCGCCAGAAGACGATGCCCGCGCGCGGCTCGCCGGGCTGCCCGTGGCGGCGCTGCGGCTCGACGACGATGTCCTCCTGATCCTGCGCCGGCTCGGGCTCAAGCGGCTCGGCGATCTCGAGGGGATCGCACGCGACGCGCTCGTTCGCCGCTTCCGCAACCGCCGTTCGGCGGCGGCGAACCCGCTGGTGCGGATGGACCAACTGCTCGGCCGTGTGCCCGAACCGCTCGTCCCCGTGGTCGCCGAGGTCGCCCCGCTGGTCCAGCGCCGGGTCAGCGAACCGCTGCGCCACCGCGCGCTGCTCGACCAGGTGCTCGGCGATCTCGCGCGCGACATGGCGCGGCTGCTCGAAGGGCGCGCACTGGGGGCACGCCGGCTCGAGCTCGGGCTATGGCGCGTCGATGGCGAGGTCGTCGTGCGCCGGGTGGAGCTTGCCGCGGCCACGCGCGACCCGGCGCATATCGCGACGCTGTTCGGCCCGCGGCTCGACGATGTCGACGCCGGGTTCGGGATCGAGACGATCCGCCTGCGCGCGTCGTGGGCCGAGCCGCTCGCGCTCGCCCAGCGCGATTTCGAGGCCGCCGCCGAACACCACGGGACCAGCCTGGCCGCTTGCGTCGATCGCCTCGTCGTCCGCCTTGGCGCGCGCGCGGTCAGCCGCCCGGTGGCGCAGGCGAGCCATCTTCCCGAACGCGCGCAAAAGTGGCGGCCGCCGCTCGATCCCGAGCACCGGTTGGCTCAGAACGAGTTCGCTTTCCACGCGCGGCCTTTGAAACTGCTCGACCGTGCCGAACCGATCGCGGTCCTCTACGCCACCCCCGACGGGCTCCCGCGCCGCTTCCGCTGGCGCGGCACCGTCCACGAGGTCGCGCGCGCCGAAGGGCCCGAGCGGATCGCGCCCGAATGGTGGCGCGAGAAATCGACCGTCCGCCTGCGCGACTACTACCGGATCGAGGACAGCGCCGGCCGCCGCTACTGGATCTACCGCCACGGCCTTATCGGCGACGGCCGCGGCGGCCCGCCCGAATGGTTCTTGCAGGGGCTGTGCGCCTAACGTGGCGCACGAGCCTAGATCTGCGGCGTAACCAGCGCCTCGCGCGTCATCTCGTCGAGGATGTCCTGACGCTCAGCCGGGGCCGCCGCATCGAGCTGCGCGAACGCGGTGTTCTCGCCCGCCAGGAAATTGAGCAGATCCTGGGTCAACCGCGCGGTCTGCGTCGCGAACACCCCGTGCGGCTCGCCCGCGTATTCGAGCAACTGCGCCTGCGGTACCGCCTTGATCACTTCGCGCGCGGTGCAATCGATCGGCACGGTCTTGTCCGAAGTGCCGTGGATGACCAGCGTCGGCACCTTGAAACTGGCAAGATCGGGGCGGAAATCGGTGGTCCCGAATGCCTTGGCCGCAGCCAGCGTGGGCCGCAAACCAGCCTGCATCGCGGTGGCCCAGGCAAGGTCGAGGACTTCATCGCTAACCGGGCTCGACAGCATGCCCACGCCGAAGAAGTCCTTGAAGAACCCGCGGAAAAAATGCGCCCGGTCGGTCAGCATGCCCTCGGTCATCTGGTCGAAGGTTGCCTGCGGGACGCCGTGCGGATTGTCATCGGTCTGGAGCATGTACGGCACCACCGAACTGACTAGCGCGACCTTGCTCACGCTCTTGCCGCCGTGGCGCGAAAGATAGCGCGCGATTTCGCCTCCGCCCATCGAGAAGCCGACCAGCGCCGCGTCCTGTCCGCCCGCACACGCTTCGAGCACATCGGCAAGATCGTCGGCGTAAGTATCGTATTCGTTGCCTTTTTCGGGCTGGTCCGACCGCCCGAACCCGCGCCGGTCATAGGCGATGGCGTTGTACCCGGCATCGGCGAGCGCATTGCTGATCGGGTCCCAGCTATCGCCCGAAAGCGGCCAGCCATGGATCAGGACGACGGGTGTGCCGGTGCCCCAACTCTTGACGTAAAGGTTGGTGCCGTCGCGGGTTTTGATCGTGGGCATGGGGAGTCCTTCGGTGGCTGTGTTCGTCTTGGAACACCGCGCGGCAACACCGGTTCCAGCGAAGTCCAAGTCTTCAGGCAGCGAGGAGGGCGTCCGTTCCTTCTTCGTCGTCGTTGGAACCAGACTTGTGCGGCGGTCGGCGCGGCTGCCGTGCCCGTACTCTCAAATTCCTGGTTCTGCGAGGAAGGTGGAGCGCTACGATCGATGAAATGGCGCTAAATCGCGCGATCAGGGCAAGCGAGCTTACCGCGATCAGGGCATCGCCGTAGATCGCCAAGTCGGCCGCGTACAACAAGGAATTCCCGACAGACAGGCGATTTTTCCTTTCGAAACCCGAAATTGCTGGCGCTTTCCAACACGGAACATATAAGGAACACATGGCGCAGGCACCGATCATCGAGCGACTCGCGATTCTGGCCGATGCGGCCAAGTACGATGCCTCGTGCGCCTCGTCGGGGACGAGCAAACGGACCAGCAAGGATGGCGCCGGCATCGGCTCGACCGAGGGAATGGGCATCTGCCATGCCTATGCGCCGGACGGGCGCTGCATCTCGCTGCTGAAAATCCTGCTGACCAACCACTGCGTGTTCGATTGCCATTACTGCATCAACCGCAAGAGCTCGAACGTGGTGCGCGCCAAGTTCACCCCGCAGGAAGTCGTCGACCTGACGCTGAGCTTCTACCGGCGCAATTATATCGAGGGGCTGTTCCTGTCCTCGGGGATCGTCAAGTCGTCGAACCACACGATGGAGCAGCTGGTCGAAGTCGCGCGGATCCTGCGCGAAGAACACGATTTTCGCGGGTACATCCACCTCAAGACGATCCCCGAAGCCGATCCCGGACTGGTCGCGCAGGCCGGCCTGTATGCCGACCGCGTCTCGATCAACGTCGAGCTGCCGACCGACGCCGGACTTGTCCGCCTCGCGCCCGATAAGTCGGCACGGCAGATCGAGGGCGCGATGGGCGAAGTGCGTGAGGCGATCGCCGAGAACAAGGATGCGCGCAAACGCTTCCGCCACGCGCCGCGGTTCGCGCCCGCGGGACAATCGACCCAGATGATCGTCGGTGCCGATGCCGCCAGCGACGCCGATATCGTCGGCAAGGCAAGCCGGCTCTATGACGATTTCCGCCTGCGCCGGGTTTATTACTCGGCGTTCAGCCCGATCCCCGATGCCAGCGCGGTGCTGCCGCTCAAGCGCCCGCCGCTGATTCGCGAGCACCGGCTCTACCAGTCGGACTGGCTGATGCGGTTCTACGGCTATGCGCCGGGCGAAGTGATGCAGGCGACGGGCGCCGACGGGATGCTGCCGCTCGATATCGATCCCAAGCTGGCGTGGGCGCTCAACTTTCGCGAGCGTTTCCCGGTCGACGTCAACCGGGCCCCGCGCGAGGCACTGCTGCGCGTGCCCGGACTGGGGGTTCGCGCGGTGGGCGCGCTGATCGCGGCGCGGCGGCAGCGCACGCTGCGCCTCGACGATGTCGCCAAGCTCACCGTCTCGGTGGCCAAGGTCCGCCCGTTCCTGATCACTGCCGACTGGCGCCCCACGCTCCTCACCGACCGCGCCGACTTGCGCCGGCTCCTGACGCCGCGCAGCGAGGAGCAACTCGAACTGTTCGCGGCATGACGAGCGCGTTTCGCGAACCGCGCATCGACGAGGCGTATTGCGTCACGCTGGCCGAGCCCGACGATTTCGAAGGCTGGCGCGATTATGCGCGGCGGTTGGTGATGGCCGAAGTGCCGCCCGACCGGGTGATCTGGGATGCGCCCGACGGGCTTGGCGGCAGTTCGGGCGGCGATCTGTTCGCCACGAACGGCAGCGACAAACGCCTGCCCGTACCCGCGGCAAACACCCCGCAACCCCGCGCTTCGCGCGATTTCGTGACGCTGGCGAAAAAGGCGATCCTCCATTCGGATCCCGCGCGCTTCGCCTTGCTATACCGGCTGCTGTGGCGGCTCCAGGGCAATCCGCGCGTGCTCGAGGACAGGGCCGACAGCGACGTTCGCCGGATCGAGGAACTGGCGCGTACCGTCCGCCGCGACAGCCACAAGATGCACGCTTTCGTGCGCTTTCGTGTCGTGGAAGAAGAAGGCGGCGCGGATCATTACGTCGCCTGGTTCGAGCCCGAGCACCACATCGTCCGCGCCAACGCGGGGTTTTTCGTCAACCGCTTCACCAACATGCGCTGGTCGATCCTGACCCCGCGCGGCTCGCTCCACTGGGACGGCGAGACCTTGCGCGAAGGCCCACCCGCGCAGCGCGGCGATGCCCCCGAAGGCGATCCGGCGGAGGACTTGTGGAAGCGGTACTACGCCTCGATCTTCAACCCGGCGCGGCTGAAGATCGGCGCGATGCTCAAGGAAATGCCCAAACGCTACTGGAAAAACATGCCCGAGGCGGCGCTGATCCCCGATCTGATTGCCGGGGCGCAGGCGCGCGAGGCGGCGATGGTCGCCGCCGGAGAGCGCGAGGAAGCGCCGCGACCTGCGACACTTCCCGCGATCACCGATGCGCTCGATGCGTGCCGGCGCTGCCCGATCGGCAGTCTGGACAACCGCGCGGTGGCGGGGGAGGGGCCGCGCGACGCGCTGTTGATGATCGTCGGCGAACAGCCCGGCGACCAGGAGGACCGCGCCGGGCGCCCGTTCGTCGGGCCTGCCGGACAGCTGCTCGACGCACACCTGATCGACGCGGGGATCGAGCGCGGCGCGGCCTACGTCACCAACGCGGTCAAGCATTTCAAGTTTACCCAGCAAAGCACACCGGTGAGCCGCGGCCCGGGCAAGCGCCGCCTTCACCAGTCGCCCACCGCCAAGGAAATCGACATCTGCCGCTGGTGGCTCGAGGGTGAGCGCGAGCTGGTCAAGCCACGCGTGGTCCTCGCACTCGGCGCCAGCGCGGCGCGGTCGCTGCTCGGCAAGACGGTCAGCGTCCAGAAGGAACGTGGGCGCCCGCTGGCACTGGCCGACGGCTCCGAACTGTGGATCACGACGCATCCCTCTTATCTCCTGCGCCTCGACGACGCCGCACGCGCGAGCGAGGAACAACGCTTCGCCGCCGATTTGCGCGCGGTTGCCCTGCGCGTGGCCGAGCTGGCGTGATCCGCGCGCATGCCCGAAAACGACCTCCTCCAACCGCGCCGCCGCGTCGAGCTCGATCCTGACGGCATCGCCGCGCCCGCGCGCGCGCCGTTCGTCGAGCTCGGTATCGCGAGCTGTTTCTCGTTCCTGCGCGGGGCGTCGGATGCGGTCGACCTGGCGCTGGCAGCGCGCACGCTGGGCTATGATGCGCTGGGGATCGCCGACGTCAACTCGCTCGCGGGTGTCGTCCGCGTCCACAGCGAGGCCGAGACGCTCAAGCTGCGCCCGGTCATCGGCGCGCGGATCGAGACCACCGAGGGGCTTGCGTTCCTTGCCTATCCCACGAACCGAGCGGCGTACGGCCGGTTGTCGCGGCTGATCTCGGCCGGACGGATGGGGACGCTCGACGGCGCGTGGCAGGACAAGGGGGTGTGCGACATCGACCTCGCTCTGCTCGCCGCGCATGCCGAGGGGGTGCAGCTGATCCTGCTGCCGCCGCGTGATCTGAATACCGAAATGACGATTGCGGTGGAAAGCAATGTGGTTCGATTCAGGAGGCCGGACGGCGAGACATCGCCCTATTTGACCCGTCATGCTGGTGACGGGGGGGGCCGGGACAGGTTGGCCGCCCCGTTCTTGAAACTCGTCCCCCACCTGACTGCCCGGCTCCCCACCTTGCGCCATCTGGCCGCGAGTTATCTCTATACCGGCGACGATATCGTGCGGATCGAGACGCTCGACGCGCTTGCCCGCGCCAACGGGCTGACGCTGCTGGCGACCAACGACGTGCTTTACCACGCGCCCCAGCGCCGCCCGCTGCAGGACGTGATGACCGCGATCCGCCACAAGACCACGGTCGCGCGCGCGGGGCTGCTGCTCGAAGGCAATGCCGAGCGCCACCTCAAATCGCCCGAGCAGATGGTCGCCCTGTTCGAACGCTGGCCGCATGCCATCGCCGCTGCGCGCGCGGTCGCCGATGCCTGCGACTTCAACTTGTCCGAACTGCGTTACGAATACCCCGAGGAGAGCTGCCCCGACGGGCTCGACCCGCAGGCCTACCTCGAACAGCAGACGTGGGAAGGCGCGGCGCGGCGCTATCCGCCCAGAAGCGATGGCAACGAACACGGCACCGGGGTGCCCGACAGCGTGCGCGATACGCTGGTCCGCGAGCTCGCGCTGATCGGCAAGCTGGGCCTCGCGCGGTACTTCCTCACGATCAAGGACATCGTCGATTTCGCGCGCGGGCAGGACCCGCCGATCCTGTGCCAGGGGCGCGGCAGCGCGGCCAATTCGGCGGTGTGCTACTGCCTCGAGATTACTGCGGTCGACCCGGCCAAGCACGCGCTGCTGTTCGACCGGTTCATTTCGGAGGAGCGCAAGGAGCCGCCCGACATCGACGTCGATTTCGAGCACGAGCGCCGCGAGGAAGTGATCCAGTACATCTACCGCCGCTATGGCCGCCATCGCGCGGGGCTGTGCGCGACGGTGATCCATTACCGCCCGCGCATGGCGATCCGCGAGGTCGGCAAGGCGATGGGGCTGAGCGAGGACGTCACCGGCGCGCTCGCCCGCACGGTGTGGGGCGGGTGGGGCAAGGAGATCGGCGAAAAGCACGTCGGCGAAACCGGGATGGACGTGACCGACCCGCATTTGCGCCGCGTGCTGGCGCTGACCGCGCAGATGATCGGGATGCCGCGGCACCTGTCGCAGCACGTCGGCGGGTTCATCCTCACGCAGGGTCCGCTGACCGAAACCGTGCCGATCGGCAACGGCGCGATGCCCGAACGCAGTTTCATCGAGTGGGACAAGGACGATATCGATGCGCTCGGCATCCTCAAGGTCGATGTCCTGGCGCTCGGCATGCTGACCTGCATCCGCAAGTGCCTCGACTTGCTCGGCGCGCATCACGACCGGCACCTGTCGTTGGCGCAAGTCCCGCGCGAGGACCCCGAAGTCTATGCGATGCTGCGCAAGGGGGATTCGCTGGGGGTGTTCCAGGTCGAAAGCCGGGCGCAGATGAACATGCTCCCGCGGCTGCGCCCGCGCGAGTTCTACGACCTTGTCATTCAGGTCGCGATCGTGCGCCCCGGGCCGATCCAGGGCGACATGGTCCACCCTTATCTGAAGCGCCGCCGCGGCGAGGAGAAAGTCGAAATCCCCGCGCCGGGCGCGGCGCACGGGCCACCCGATGAGCTTTCGAGCATCCTCGCGCGCACGCTGGGCGTGCCGATCTTCCAGGAGCAGGCGATGAAGATCGCGCTGGATGCAGCGAAGTTCTCGCCGCTCGAGGCCAATCGCTTGCGCAAGGCGATGGCGACCTTCCGCAGCCGCGGGATGGTCGACGAATTGCAGGACATGATGGTCGAGCGGATGGTGGACCGCGGCTACGACCGCGAGTTCGCGCAGCGCTGCTTCAACCAGATCAGGGGCTTCGGCGAATACGGCTTCCCCGAAAGCCACGCCGCCAGCTTCGCGCATCTGGTCTATGTGTCTAGCTGGCTCAAATGCCACTTCCCCGCCGCGTTCGGCTGCGGGCTGCTCAACTCGCAGCCGATGGGATTCTATGCCCCCGCGCAGATCGTGCGCGATGCGGTGGAGCACGGGGTGCGGGTACTGCCGGTCGATGTGAACCGGTCGGAATGGGATTGCACGCTGGAGGAAGTGGGCACACCATCGGACGCGATGGAGGAGGACCACGGCCGCCTCGACCGCCACCTCGCGCTGCGCCTGGGCTTGCGCCAGATCGACGGGTTCCCCGAACACATCGCCGCGCGGCTGGTGGCCGAGCGCGAGGAGCGGGGATCTTACGCCGATGTTGCCGCGCTGCGCGATCGGGCTGGGCTGTCGCCGGCGATGATCGAGCGGCTCGCCGCGGCGGATGCGTTCGGGTCGATGAACCTGCCGCGGCGCCAGGCATTGTGGGATGCGCGCAGCCTGATCGGCGGGCCCGAGCTGCCATTGTTCGCGTTTGCCGAGGCGCGCGGGGAGGGGGCAGAGGCCGCGCGCACCGCGCTGCCGCGGATGCCGCTGAGCGAGGAAGTCGTCGCCGATTACCAGACCCAGCGGCTCAGCCTGAAGGCGCATCCGCTCGCGTTCCTGCGCGCCAGCCTGGCCGAGCGCGGGTTCGTCCGCGCCAGCGACTTGCGCGCGCGCAAGTTCCGCAGCGTCGTCCAGGTCGCGGGCGTAGTCTTGATCCGCCAGCGCCCGGGCAGCGCCAAGGGGGTGTGCTTCATCACGCTCGAGGACGAGACCGGGGTCATCAACCTCGTCGTCTGGCCCGATCTCAAGGACAAGCAACGCAAGGTCGTGATGGGCGCGCGGCTGATGGAAGTGCGCGGGCGCGTGGAATACGACGACGAGGTGATCCACGTCATCGCCGCGCATATGACCGACGCGACCCAGGCGCTCCACGCGCTGTCCGACGATCTGCTGCCGACCACGATCGCGCGCGCCGACCATTGCAACAACCCGCTGCCGTCGAAATTCGGACCGCCGCGCGATGACGAGGTTCTGGCGCCCGCCGCGCCGTTCGAGCCGCCGCCGCCGGGCAACCGCGAGTGCGGTTATACCGGCGGCCACCCACGCGACGTCCGGATCATCCCGCGCGTTCTGCCCCCGTCACGCGATTTTCACTAATGCATGAAATCACACGACCTCGAGCGAATACCCCGCCGACCGAACCGTACGCACCGGGTCCGGAGCCCCCGCAACCTCGATCCCCTTGCGTAGCCGGCGGATATGCACATCGACCGTGCGCAGTTCGATATCGCTGCCCGTGCCCCAGACCGCATCGAGCAGTTGTCCGCGGCTGAAGACGCGGCCGGGGTGCTCCATGAAGAACTTGAGCAGGCGGAACTCGGTAGGTCCTAGCGCGAGCGTCTGGCCGAGCCGCTCGACCCGGTGTGCTACTCCGTCGAGCGCGATGTCGCCCACGGTGAGCGTCTCGCCGGCAAGCGCGGGGCGGATGCGGCGCAGGATCGCGGCGACCCGGGCCATGAGTTCGCGCGGCGAGAAAGGCTTGGTGATGTAGTCGTCGGCGCCGGTGTCGAGCCCGCGGATACGGTCGTCCTCGTCGCCTCGCGCGGTCAGCATGATGATCGGGACATGCGCGGTTTCCCTGGCCTTGCGCAGCCGCCGGCAGACCTCGATGCCACTGGTTCCGCCGATCATCCAGTCGAGCAGGACGATATCGGGCGCCTCTTCGGCAGCAAGGAGCAACGCTTCGTCGCCGTTGTCGGTCGTGCGGACCGAATAGCCATCGGCCCGGAAGCGATATTCGAGGAGTTCGGCCAGCGCGGCATCGTCTTCGACCAGGAGCAGGCGCGGTGCGGGCAACGTCGGGTCCTTCAGCGGTTACCCGTCAGCACGCGCTGGCGGCGACACTCCCGTAACCTCAGCACCGCCAGTGTTACGATTTGGCGACTCCTCGCCCGTTCATCCCGGAGGAATGACGTCCTCGCGCTCGGGCAGATAGGTTCCGGTTGCCGCAAAATGGACCATTTCGGCAACATTGGTCGCGTGATCACCGATCCGTTCGATGTTGCGCGCCACGAACAGGAGCTGCGCCGCGGTGCTGATCGTCGAGGGGTTCTCGACCATGTGCGAGACCAGATTGCGGAAAATACTGTCGTAAAACGCATCGACCTTGGCGTCGCGCTCGATGATCTCGGCGGCCATCGCGGGGTCGCGTGCGGCATAGGCAGTGAGCACGTCGTGAACCATCTCGCTGGCGATCTCGGCCATCGCCGGGATCAGGGTAAGCGGCTCGAACCGCTTGCGCCCTTCGATATGGCCGACGCGCTTGGCGATGTTCTTGGCGTAATCCCCGATCCGCTCGATCACCCCGGCGATCTTGAGCGCGGCAATGACTTCGCGCAGATCGTCGGCCATCGGCGCGCGCAGCGCGATGATCCGCACCGCGAGCCGGTCGACATCGGCTTCGATCGCGTCGATCCGGCGGTCGCGCGCAATGACCTCGTCGGCCAGCGCCTGGTTGCCGCCGACCAGCGCATCCATCGAATCCTGGATCGCGACTTCGGCGAGACCGCCCATCTCCGCGATCAGCCCGCGCAGCCGGATGATGTCCTCGTCGAACGCCTTGACGGTGTGTTCGGCCATTATCCGTACCGTCCCGTGATGTAATCCTTGGTGCGCTCCTCGCGCGGATTGGTGAAGATGTCCGAGGTCCGCCCGTATTCGACCATCTTGCCGAGGTGGAAGAAAGCCGTGCGCTGCGAAACGCGTGCGGCCTGCTGCATCGAATGGGTGACGATGACGATCGCGAATTTGCCGCGCAATTCGTCGATCAGTTCCTCGATCCGCGCGGTGGCGATGGGGTCGAGCGCCGAGCAAGGCTCATCCATCAGGATGACCTCGGGATCGACCGCGATCGCCCGGGCGATACACAGTCGCTGCTGCTGCCCGCCCGACAGTGCGGTGCCGCTTTCGGCCAGGCGGTCCTTGACCTCGTCCCACAAGCCCGCGCGGCGCAGCGACTGTTCGACGATCCCGTCGAGTTCGCTCTTGTTCGTCGTCAGTCCGTGGATCCGCGGGCCGTAGGCGATGTTCTCGTAGATCGATTTGGGGAACGGATTGGGCTTCTGGAACACCATCCCGACCCGTGCGCGCAACTGGACGACATCCATGCCCGAACGGTAGATATCCTCGCCGTCGAGCATGATGTCGCCTTCGACCCGGGCCCCGGGGATCGTATCGTTCATGCGGTTGAGCGCGCGCAGGAACGTCGATTTGCCGCAGCCCGAAGGGCCGATGAACGCGGTGACATACTTCTGCGGGATGTCGATCGAAACATCGTCGATCGCCTGCTTGGCACCGTAATAGACCGAGACTCCGCGCGCGCTCATCTTCGCGTCGGCCATGACGTCCAGCGTGGCGCTATCGTTGCTCATTTTCACCAGCGTTTCTCGAACCGATTGCGCAGATAGATTGCGATGCCGTTCATGGCGAGCAGGAACAGCAGGAGGACGATGATCGCGGCCGAGGTCCGCTCGACAAAGCCGCGGCTGATTTCGTCGGACCACAGGAATATCTGGACCGGGAGCACGCTGGAGGGCGAGGTGAAACCGCTCGGCGGCGAGGCGACGAAGGCGCGCATTCCAATCATCAGCAGCGGCGCGGTTTCGCCAAGCGCGCGGGCCATGCCGATGATCGTCCCGGTCATGATCCCGGGCAGGGCGAGCGGAAGGATGTGATGGAAAATGACCTGGACCCGGCTTGCGCCGATGGCGAGCGCGGCATCGCGGATCGACGGGGGCACCGATTTAATTGCGTTGCGCCCGGATATCACGATCACCGGCATCGTCATCAACGCCAGCGTCATCCCTCCGATCACCGGCGCGGAGCGCAGGTTGGGGAACGCGCCAAGGAACACCGCGAGCCCGAGCAGGCCGAAGATAATCGAGGGGACCGCGGCAAGATTGTTTATCGAGACCTCGATCAGCTCGCTCCAGCGGTTACGCGGCGCAAATTCTTCCAGATACACCGCAGCCAGCACGCCGATCGGGAAGGCCAGCAGCAGCGTCACCAACATCGTCAGCATCGATCCTTTGAGCGCACCCCAGATCCCCACCTGCTGCGGATCGGTAGCGTCCGAACGGCTGAGGAACCCGGGATCGAAGCGGGCTTTCAAAGCGCCGCTATCGCCGAGCTGACGGGTCAGTCCGCGCAGTTCGGGCGGCCCGTCGCCGCGCATCGCCGCGGCCAGATCCTTGCTGGCGGGGAGCGAAACCTCGCGCCGGGAATGGAGCAGCGAGGGGTTGGCGATCAACATTGCCGCGACTTCGCGCCAGGCACCGTCGTTAAGTTGAGCGGCTGCCGGCTGGCCCAGGGCCTGGGTCGCGGCAAAGCTGACGACTTGCGGCAGACCATCGGTTTCGAGCGTTTGCAGGGCGTCGGGTCCGCTCAGTTGCGCCTCATCGACGGTCAGCCCCGCTTCGGTGAAATTGATCGGAAAGCGCAGTTCGGCCCGTTGGAAGCCGCCGATGCCGTTCGATGTCATCGTTACGAGGAGGAACGCCAGGATCAGCGCGGAGAAGGCTACCGCTGCAAAGCCAAACGCGTGAAAACGCCGCTCGGACGCGTAACGCTGGCGCAGCCGATCCGCGATCCGCGCGTTGCGGGCTAGGCGTGCGGCCTCATTCATAGGCTTCACGAAACCGTTTGACGACGCGCAACGCCACGAAATTGAGGAGCAGCGTGACCATGAACAAGACCATGCCGAGCGCAAATGCACTGAGCGTGGCAGGATGATCGAAGCTGCCCTCGCCGGTGAGCATCGCGACGATCTGGAAGGTCACGGTCGTCATGCTCGCGAACGGATTGGCAGTGAGACGGGCAGCGGCGCCAGCGGCCATCACGACGATCATGGTTTCGCCGATCGCCCGGCTGACAGCGAGCATGATCCCCGCGACGATCCCCGGCAGCGCCGCCGGGATCAGCACGCGGCGGATGGTTTCGGACTTGGTCGCGCCCATTGCCAGACTGCCGTCGCGCATCGCCTGGGGGACCGCGGCGATCGAATCGTCGGCCATCGAAGACACGAACGGTATGATCATGATGCCCATGACCAGGCCCGCGGCCAGCGCACTTTCGCTGGACGCGCTGGCGATGCCGATAGCCTGCGCACCGTCGCGCACCGCGGGCGCCACGGTCAGCGCGGCAAAATAGCCGTAGACCACCGTCGGCACTCCGGCGAGAATTTCGAGCAGCGGTTTCATCCATTTGCGTAAGGTCGCGCTGGCATATTGGGTGAGGTAAATCGCGCTCATCAACCCGAGCGGAATGGCGACGATCATCGCGATGATCGCACCGATGAAGATCGTGCCCCAGAACAGCGGGACCGCGCCGAACGTGCTTCCGGTCGAGGCGCCGGGCGCCGCCATCGGATCGGGCGACCAGTGCGTGCCGAAAAGGAAATCGATCGGCGAGACGATCTGGAAGAACCGCCCGGTTTCGAAAACCAGCGAAGCGACGATGCCGATGGTCGTCAGGATAGCCACGAGCGAGGCCAGCAGAAGGAGTCCCATCACCGCCTGCTCGACCCGGGTGCGCGCGGTGAAATTGGGGCGGATGCGCAGGAACGCGAACGCACCTCCGGCAAACCCGGCGATGAGCGTCAGGATCGCGCCGAACGTCCCGAACCGCAGCATCGCGGCGCGGAATGGCTCGACCATCGTTGCCGCCTGGCGATTGAACAGCGGTCCCGAAGGTCCGCGGGCAGCACTAGCCGCTTCGGCGAGGATGGAATCGCGCTCGATCCCGAACGCGGGCAAATTCGCTGCAGCCGGATCGGCCAAAGCCGCGTGGGCGATCAGCGCCGGACTGAATGCGCTCCACGCCAGCGCCACGATGACCGCGGGGACGGCCGCCCACAGTGCCACGTACCATGCATGGTACGATGGCAGCGAATGCGGGGTCACGCCAGCGCGGCGAAAACCCAGTGCCCGCGAGCGGGCCACAAGCCATCCGGCAAGCCCCAGCGCAAGCGCCAGAAGCATGGGAATGGCTGGCGACATGAGCGGTTCGGTTCGCTCGGCTTACTTGAGCTGGGTCGGATCGAGCAGGGTCATTGCACTTGCTGTGCTGGCACTTGCCGTTCGCACGGCTTCGGGCGCAACGACCATGCCGTTCTTGGCGAGCAAACCGCCAACACCCCACGACTTGGCCCACTCGGCAACAAATTCGCGCAAGCCCTTGATCGCCGAGAGGTGCGCCGACTTGACGTAGATATAGAGCGGCCGTGCGCCGGGATAGGTGAAGTCGGAAATCGTTTGGTAGGTCGGCGTGATCCCGCTGATGGTCAGGCCCTTCAGCTTGTCCGAATTCTCTTCCAGGTACGAGAATCCGAAGATCCCGATCGCCTTGGGATTGGCTTCGAGTTTCTGGACGATGAGATTGTCGTTCTCGCCCGAATCGACATAGGCACCGTCGCTACGAACATCGGCGCAGGTCTTGTCGTGGAGATCCTTGTTGGTGTCCTTGAGCGCCTTCATCGCCGGATCGGTTTCGCAGCCCTTGGTCAGGATCAGCTCTTTCAAGGCATCGCGCGTCCCTGAAGTCGAAGGCGGGCCATAGACCATGATCGGTTCGGCGGGGAACGAGGGATCGATGTCGGACCAGTTCTTGGCGGTATTGGGCTTGCCGAACGGGTTGGCAGCAAGCGCGCGGTAAATCTGCACCGGCGTCAACGCGATCCCCGGACCGCCACTGGCTTCGGCAAACGCCACGCCGTCGAGCCCGACCTGGATCTCGACGATGTCCTTGACCCCGTTCTTGGCGCAATCATCGTATTCGGACTTCTTCATCCGGCGTGAGGCGTTCTCGATATCCGGATGGGCAACCCCGACACCGCCGCAGAACAGCTTCATGCCCGCGCCCGTGCCGGTGGATTCGATGATCGGCGATTTCATGCCTGGGTTGGCCGCGGTGAACCCATCGGCGATCGCTTTGGCGAAGGGATAGACCGTGGACGACCCGACCGCACGGATCTGGTCGCGCGATCCGTTCTGGGCGCCGCCACAGCCGGCGAGAAGCGCGCACGTCGCGGTCGCAACGGTGAGGATCAATTTGGGGTTAGTCATGACGAAGCCTTTCGCGAGGAGTGGGCTTGCAAGCTCCGATGATACTCCAGTGCAAGCCCATGTGCAGTTTGGATGACGCTATTGTGACGGTTGAATATCATTGCCGCTGGGGCGCGCAATCCCGGGGAGGCGCACGGTTACGGTGGTTCCTTTGCCGGTCGTGCTGGCAATGTCCATACGGCCGCGATGGCGTTCCACGATATGTTTGACGATCGCGAGACCGAGACCGGTACCGCCGGCTGCGCGGCTGCGGCCCGGGTCGGTCCGATAGAAACGCCGGGTCAGATGCGGCAGGTGCTCGGCCTCTATCCCCGGTCCATGATCGCGGATCGTCAGCTCGACAGCGGCCCCGACCGGGGAAACCCGTAATTCGACTGGCGAATCGGAGCTTCCATACTTGATCGCGTTATCGACGAGATTGCGAACGAGCTGCTCAAGCTGGCGGCGATCTCCGCGAACCGCCGATCCTTCCTGGCCCGTTGCGATTTCGGTCTTCAGATTGGCGCCGAACGCCGTCATTTCCTGGGCAACGTCTTGCGTCAGCGTGCCGAGATCGATCGTGGTTGCCGGCATCTCGTGCTTTTCCGCCTCGATCCGCGACAGCGACATGAGGTCCTCGACCAGGCTTTGCAGTCGGCGCGATTCGTGAAGGACGGTGGCGTAGAATCGCTCGGCGTCGGCGGGGGCGACGGGGTAATCCGGATCGGCGAGGGTTTCGATATAGCCGATGATCGACGCCAGCGGGGTGCGCAGTTCGTGGCTGGCATTGGCGACGAAGTCGGTATGGGCGCGGCTGATATCGGCCTCGGCGGTCCGGTCGGCGAGCTCGACGATGGTGAGCCGGCCGTCGATCGGGCGACTGGCGAGATGCCAGATGCTGCGCGCGCTGGTCAGCCCGCGGATAACCGCGGCTCCGCCTTCAGGCGCTTCCAACAGGCGCACGGCCTCGGGATGGCGCAAGGCAATCCGGGCATCTTGATCGAGGATATGCGCGCCGAGCGCGTCGCGCGCCGCGGCGTTGGCCAGCGCGATGCGGCCGCGGTCCAGCAGCATAAGCGGGATCGCCAGCGGCTCGATCATCGCGCCAATGCGCTCGAACAAGGCGACCGCGCTGCTGCCTTCCGGAACCGATGGTTCGGGAGCGGCGCGGGCAATCCGCCCCAGCCACAGGGACCCGAGCCAGAGCGCAAGGATAGCCGCGGTCAGCCACAGTTCGGCGCCAGCGAAAAGCATGGCGATCGCGCCGGCGATGGCCAGAACCGCTCCTGCCAGAGGAAATTCGCGCGTGCTGTCCATGTCGCGCCGCTCCTAGGCGCACCGGGCCGCGCTCGCCAGCTTTGATGCATCTGCGCCAGCGATGGTGACCCCTACGGGAATCGAACCCGTGCTTCAGCCGTGAGAGGGCCGCGTCCTAACCGCTAGACGAAGGGGCCAGAAGCCGACGATGGTGACCCCTACGGGAATCGAACCCGTGCTTCAGCCGTGAAAGGGCCGCGTCCTAACCGCTAGACGAAGGGGCCATCCGGCGTCGGCCGGTGGCAGGCCGCGCGTTTAGGGAAGGCGCGAAGAGGGGTCAATACGCGATTGCGGCGTTTACCAAGCCGTCTTCAGCCGTGCGCCGAGTGGCACACCGCCTGCAGCTTGTTGCCATCGGGATCGCGCACATAAGCACCGTAATAGCTGGCATGATATTGCGGACGCAGTCCGGGCGCACCTTCGTCGCTGCCGCCGTTGGCGAGCGCGGCGGCATGGAATGCATCGACCATCGCCCGGCGCGCAGCGAGATACGCAATGTGGACGCCGTTGCCCGGTCGCGCCGCGTCTCCGTCGAAAGGCGCGCCGATGAACGTCTTGGGGCCGTTGGCCGTGCCGAAGGACATGCCGCCGTCGCGCTCGAAGAAGATCGGCTGTTCGAGCGCTTCCATCAGCGCAATCCAGAAGCGGCGTGCTGTCTGCCAGTCGTTCGTTCCCAAGGTCACATGGCTGAACATCGTCGTCGTCCTTTGTTCGTCAGTCCGCCCATGCCGCATCTTCAATGTGGAGTTCCGCTTGCGGACGGCTCGCCCAATCATCGATCTTGGCGCGCCCGGCGAGCCACAGGCGGCGTTCGCGCGATCCATGGAGCAGGGCCTGGCCAAGCTCACCGGCCGCGGCCCGAAAGGCGATCGCCTTGAAGCTTGCGCCATCATCGCCGCGGACGATGAGGCGGACGTGATCGGTCCCGACGACATCGGCCTTGACCACGCGCACCGGCCCGACCGCGATTTTCGGGCCCGGCCAACCCATGCCGTAAGGTCCGGCGCTTTCCAAAGTTTCGATCATCTCCGGGCTCAGTCCGCGCGCGCTTACCGCCAGATCGAGTAGCAACGACTGGCCCGCCATCGCCGCAGCAACATTGGCGCCAAGCCGGGCATCGAGCCAGTCTGCCAGCGCCTCGGTCTTGCCGGCCGCGATCGTAAGCCCCGCCGCCATGGCGTGCCCGCCGCCCGCGATCAGTAGCCCGGCTTCGCGCGCAGCGATGATCGCGGCCCCCAGATCGACCCCCGAAATGGAGCGGCCCGACCCCTTGCCATTGCCCTCCTCGTCCGCATCGAGCGCGATTACGAGAGCGGGTTTGCCCGACTTCTCCTTGATCCGCCCGGCAACGATCCCGATCACCCCGGGATGCCACCCGCGCCCCGCGAGCACGATCACCGCCCGGTTATGCTGGGCCGCGAGTTGCGCCTCGGCCGCCTCCTGCACCGCCGCCTCGATTCCGCGGCGCTCTTCGTTGAGCTGCGAAAGCTGTGCGGCGATTGCGCGCGCTTCCTCGGGATCCGCCGTCGTCAGCAGGCGCACGCCCAATGTCGCCTCGCCGACGCGTCCACCGGCGTTGATCCTTGGACCGAGCGCGAAGCCGAGATCGCTGCAGGTTGGCGCGCGGCTCAACCGGCTTGCGTCGATCAGCGCCGACATTCCCACGTTCTCGCGCCGCGCCATGACCTTGAGCCCCTGCGCGACGAATGCGCGGTTGAGCCCGTGAAGCGCGGCGACATCGGCGACGGTCCCCAGAGCGACCAGATCGAGGAGCGCGAACAGGTCGGGCTCACGCCGTTCGGCAAAGAAGCCGAGCGCACGCAGCGTGCGCAGAGTCGCGATCGCGAGAAGGAACGCCACTCCGACAGCGGCAAGGTGCCCGTGCGCGGCGGGCACGGTGTCCTCGTCGAGCCGGTTGGGGTTGATGAACGCAGCGGCAACGGGGTTCACCGGCGCGCACTTGTGATGATCGACCACGATGAGATCGATCCCCGCCGCATGCGCCTGTTCGAGCGCCTCGTGAGCCATCGCGCCGCAGTCGACCGTTACGATCAGACTGCTCCCTTGCTCGCCCAGGCGGACGAGCGCCGCGCCCGAAGGGCCATATCCTTCGAGCAGCCGATCGGGAATGTAGTAGCCGGCGTCGTTGCCGAGATCGCGGAGCAGGCGCACGAGCAGCGCCGCGCTGGTCGCGCCATCGACATCGTAATCGCCGTAAACGTTCACAGCTTCGCCGCCGATCACGGCTTGGGCAAGCCGCTCGGCGCCCGCGTCCATATCGCGGAACAGCGATGGATCGGGCAGGAACGCGCGCAGCGAGGGGTTGCGATGGCGTTCGAGATCGTCCGGCGCCACCCCCCGCGAGAGCAGAATTTGCGTTACCAGATCGACTTCGAGCCCGGCGGGTCCGCCTGTTTCATCGCCAGCGCCGAGGTCCATGTTTCCGCCACGCCAGCGCCAAGCCCGTCCGCTGAGCGAACGCTCGATACCGGACAAAGAGACAAGCGGCGCAGACATCGCGCCACTTAGCCCATCCGCCGACCCCGCGCCAAGCGTTGCGGTGTCCGCAGCTGTGCATTGACAACCCTTGGCCCCCGCTGTCGGATGATGCTGAACGAAGGAGCCAGTGCCGCGCCGATCCCCATTCCTTGTGCCCCGCTGGCAATCGTCTGGCACAGCCGGACGGGTGCGGCGCAGGCCATGGCGCACGCCGCCGCCGAAGGTGCGGGTTGTCACGCAGCGCTGATCGCCTGTGACCAGGCCGGCGCCGACGATCTGCTGCGCGCGCGCGGCTACCTGTTTGTCGTTCCGGAGAACCTGGGGTCGCTATCGGGGGCGATGAAGGAGATGTTCGACCGGCTATATTATCCGCTGCTCGGCCGGATCGAGGGCCGCGGCTTTGCCACGCTGATCGCCGCAGGTTCGGATGGGCGCGGCGCGCAGGCGCAGATCGAGCGGATCGTCACGGGCTGGCGGCTGCGGCGCGTGGCCGCGCCGCTGATCGTCAATCTCGGCGCGCAGACCGCTGAGGCGATATTGGCCCCGAAGACGGTTCCCGCGCCCGCGCTGGCGCAGTGCCGGGCGCTGGGCGCCGCGCTGGGCGAAGGGCTGGCGCTTGGGGTCTTCTGACGCTGTCCCGAAACGACGCATCCGCATTGGATGCATCGGCGCGTGGATGACTCGACGAGGCGCCCTTGAAAGTGCCAGACATGGTGCCGGGAAGTGAGGGGCGAGTTATTTCGAGTGATCCACAGATCGGGTCCGCGTCGCCGTCTCGCGATCCTCGCGCCGGCGGGTTGTCGCTGCTGTTCGTGCCCGGCCAGCGTCCCGATGCCGTGCAGATAGCAGCGCTCGCGGCCAAGGCTATCCATCCGGCGCAGGGCCAGGGGCCTCTGTCCGGCAGCACATCGTCTTCGCCGGTGCCGCGAGCGCAGCAGTTCTTCGTCAGTCATCAGCCAGACAATGGCGAAAATTGGCTCGAACTTCTTGGCGGAGGGATGACGTTCGAGCTTACCGGACTGGCGCCCGGTCCGGCCAGCGTTCAGCCCCCCAATGCACACTACCTCGGGCTGGATCCCGCGATAGGCGCGGCTCCGCTCGATGCCGTGGCGCTCCATCCCGGGCCGCACCTGGCCGGCGGCGAGGGTCTGCTCCCGGTCGTGCGGATGACGGCGGCGATCGGGGCGGCGCTTGCCGCGCTTCCCGGGGTGCAGGCGGTGTGCTGGCACGCTGCGCGCAGCTGGGTCGGCGCCCCGTACTTTGTCCACGCGATCGAGGAATGGCTTGGTGGCGGCGCGTTTCCGGCGCTCGGACTGACGTCGCTGGTGCGCGGCGACGATGGCAGTTTTACCAGCGAGGGGCTCGCGCTGCTGATCGGGCAGGAAGTGCGCGTCGAACCGGGGACCGCGCGCAAAAGCGCGCGCCGCCAGGGCGATGGAGGCGGCAACGCCGGTGCCGGGGGCAGCGCCGGGGGCGAGGCGGCGAGCGCCCGCCTGGCGCTGCGTGCGATCCACAGCCTGGTCCTGAGCGGCGCCATCCACATCCCGACACGGCTGACCGGCCCCGAAGGCGAACAGCTTGCGGCCGAACCGAGCGCCGACCTGCGGCTGGTCCGCGTGCGGCGCGAAGAGTGAACGGCGACACACCCGCACCAAGGTCTGCGCCCCGTTCTGGCGAGCGCGCCCGGCTCAGCTTCCGCGCGGTCAACCGGTCCGACACCGCCGGCTACGATCCCGCGCTTCAACGTCATCACCTGCTACCGCGCCAGCTTGGCGAGTTGCGCTGCTTTGCGCCGATGATCGCCGCCGTCGGGCGTGAGCGGATCGGGTTCGATGATTTTCGGCGTAACGGCATGTTGCTGCCCGCGCGTGAGGATGCGGCGTTGCGGATGGCGCTGCCGCTCCACCGCGGGCCGCACCGCGATTACAGCGCGCTGGTGCGCGAACGCTTCGGCCAGATCGAAACCGCGTGGTCCGGGCAGCGCCAGCGTGCGCCCGAGGTTGCGCTCGACCAGGCGGTGATGCGGCTGGCGCTGCTTCAGCGGGCGCTGCGCCGCCGGCTCCTTACCGGCGACCGCGCCAGGCTGCGGCTCAATCGCCACGATCCGCTGGGCCATGGCGCCGACTTCGGCGAACTCGATGCGCTGGTCGAAGCGCTGTGGGGCGCAACTGCCCCGCCGGACTGAGCCGGTGGCGGGGCCGATCTAGGCGAGCGCCATCCGCGCCTTCGCCGCCAGCTCGGTGCGTGCGGCATTGTATTCCGCCTCGAGCCGGTCGACCCGCACGGCAACGCTCTCGACCTGCTTGACCGCGCCGATGCCTTGGCCCGAACCCCAGATGTCCTTCCACGCCTTGGCGGTTTCGTTGCCGCCCGAACCGAAGTTCATCTTGCTCGGATCGCTTTGCGGCAGGTTGTCGGGATCGAGCCCGGCAGCTTCGATCGAGGGGCGCAGGTAGTTGCCGTGGACCCCGGTGAAAAGGTTAGAATAAACGATGTCCGCCGCCTTGCCGGCCACGATCGCGTCCTTGTAGCCGTCCATCGCATTGGCTTCGCTGGTAGCGATCCACGGGCTGCCGATATAGGCGAAATCGGCGCCCATCGCTTGCGCGGCGAGGACCGATTTGCCGCAGGCGATCGAGCCCGAGAGCGCGACCAGCCCGGTGAACCATTCGCGGACTTCCTGCATCAGCGCGAACGGCGAAAGCGCCCCGGCGTGGCCGCCTGCGCCGGCGGCGACGGGGATCAGGCCATCGGCGCCTTTTTCGATCGCCTTGCGCGCGAACCGGTCGTTGATCACATCGTGCAGCACGATCCCGCCCCAGCCGTGGACCGCCTGGTTGAGGTCTTCGCGCGCGCCGAGCGAGGTGATGATCATCGGCACCTGCCACTTGGCGCAAACCGCCATGTCTTCGTCGAGCCGATTGTTGCTCTTGTGGACGATCTGGTTGACCGCGAACGGCGCGGCGGGGCGCTCGGGGTGATCGCGGTTGTGCGCGGCCAGTTCTTCGGTGATGCGGTGGAGCCATTCGTCGAACACCCCCGAGGGCCGCGCGTTGAGCGAGGGAAAGCTGCCGACGATCCCCGCCTTGCACTGGGCGATGACGAGTTCGGGACCCGAGACGATGAACAGCGGCGAACCGATGACGGGGAGGCGGAGCTTGTCGAACGGCGCGGGCAGGGTCATCGAGGTTCCTGTTTTAAGCGATCGGTTAAGTGCCGCGCATTATGGCCAAGCAACGCCGCTGTCAAAGGCTGGAAGTTGTCGGATTGGGGCGTGGAAGTTGACGAAGTTTACAGGGTCCAGGAACGAGAAAGCCGAGTCCCTGACGATGCCCCTCGATACGGAGACCGACCGCGCGAATGCGGCGCCGTTGGCGCAAGGATTGTCGCGATGAAATCGGCCCGAACCATCGCGCGGCCCTCTCACACCCCGGCGGCTGTAGGAAAGCGCGATTTGCCCCGCGAAGGCCACCGGCGTAGCGCACCGCGATGACTGCTGCAGTCGTCTCCGTTGCCAGCGATGCCGCGCACCGCTTCACCAAGCCGGTGCGCGGGGAGATTACGCTTGTCGTCGGGCTCGGCGTTGCCGACGATGCCCACGCCGGGGTCACCGTCCAGCACCGTTCGCGCGTCGCGCGCGATCCCGCGGCGCTCAACTTGCGCCAGGTCCACCTGATCCATGCCGAACTGTTTGCCGAGCTGGCGGGAAAGGGCTTTGCGGTCAGCCCCGGATTGCTCGGCGAGAACGTGACCACGCGCGGGATCGATTTGCTCGCGCTCGATCGCGGCACCCGGCTGCGGCTGGGCGGCGGCGCACTGATCGAGATCACCGGCCTGCGAAATCCCTGCCGCCAGCTCGACCGCATCACGCCGGGGCTCATGGCGGCGACGCTCGGCCGCGCGGCGGACGGCATGCTGATCCGCAAGGCCGGGGTCATGGCCATCGTCATCGAAGGCGGGGTCGTACGGTCCGGTGACGCGATCACAGTGGTGTTCGCGCCGCCGACCCGGCTCCCCCTCGCGCCGGTCTAGTTCGCCCCCGCCATCACCCGGCCGGTCCGCTCGAGCTTCCCCCAGCCGACCATCCGTCCGCGCAGCGCGGCGGCGATGGAGCGGATCACCACGCTGTACATCAGCTGGCGATATACCACGCGCTGCGCGATCATCAGCAACGCGGGAAAGCGCATGCGCTGCGGCTCGAGCCGATAGGCGGTCCACCCGGCAAGCAGATCGATCGCTACGAACGCGGTCCAGTAAACCCCCATCCGCAGCACGTCGCTCTGCGTCTGGGCCCAGCCATGCTGGGTGATCCGCAGCGCGGTTCCGAAGATCGAGACGACGAGTGCCAGGTCGATCATCGGCGAGATTGCTGCAAACACGATCTGGAACAGCCAGGCCTGCGGCATCCCGAACCAGGCCAGCCCGCGCGGGCGACCCTGCTTGAGGACGTCGCGATGCTTCCACAGACATTGCAGCGTCCCGAACGACCAGCGAAAGCGTTGCTTGGCCAGCGCAGCGAACGTCTCGGGCGCTTCGGTCAGCGCCACGGCCGAGACATCGTAAGCGACCCGCCAGCCGACGCGCTGGATCGCGATGGTCAGGTCCTGGTCCTCGGCCAGCGTATCTTCGGGATAGCCGCCCACCGCATCGAGCGCGGCGCGGCGCCATGCTCCGACCGCGCCCGGCACCACGGTGATCGCGCGCAGCGAATCGAGTGCGCGGCGCTCGACGTTCTGCGCGGTGACATATTCGATCGCCTGCCACCGGGTCAGCAGGTTGACGCGGTTGCCGACCTGCGCGTTGCCTGCCACCGCGCCGATCGCGGGATCGGCAAACCACCGCACAAGCTTGGAAATGGTATCGGGCAAAAACTGGGTATCGGCATCGAGCGAGATGACGATCTCGCTGGCGCAATCGCGCAGCGCGCGGTTGAGCGCGGCGGCCTTGCCGCCATTGACCAGGGTCAGCAACCGCACGCGCGGATCGGCGCCGTAATGCTGGGTGACGAGCGCCCCGGTCCGGTCGGACGAACCGTCGTCGGCCACGACGATTTCGATCGCCGCGTAATCGCTCGCCAGCACCCGCGCGATCGAGGCGACGATCACGGCTTCCTCGTTGAATGCGGGGATGATGACCGAGACGGTTCCGCTGTCCACCGCTTCGGGGGCAGGGCTGGCCCACCGGTGATCGATCAGCGCCAGCGCGGTCAACACCAGGGCGCGCGCCAGCCCCAGCGCGATGGCGAAGAAGAACAGGAAGCGGATAGCGTATTGAAACGCGGCCAGAAGCAGGAAGATGCCGACATCCGCCCCGACCGCGATCCGGTCGCTGCCCGCCACACGCGGCATCAGCACGTCGGGGGTGGTCCCGGCCAGCGCTGCGGTGGTGGTGAAGTGATACCCCTCGGCGCGCATCTGATCGATGATCAGCGGGAGTGCGGCGACGGTTTGCGAGCGATTGCCGCCGCCATCGTGGAGCAGCACGATATTGCGGCTGCTATCGCTCGACGCCGCGTGGAGCGACGTCATGGTATTGGCCACGATCTTGGCGACTCCGGGGCGCTGCCAGTCTTCGGAATCGATATGCAGCCCGACGATGGTGTACCCGGCTTTTTGCGCGAGCAGTGCCGGGCCGAGTTCGTCCGCGGTCGTGGGCTCGGCATCGCCGAAGTACGGCGCGCGGAACAGCCGGGTCGAGCGGCCGGTATAGGCCTCGATCAGCCGCTGGGTGGAATTGAGTTCGAGCCGGGTGCCCAGCGCCGATTCCTGCGCAAGATTGGGATGGGTGTAGCTGTGATTGCCGAGCTCGTCGCCGTCGGCGATGATCCGCTGGAGCAGCTGCGGGTGGATGATCGCATTTTCGCCGACCACGAAAAAAGCCGCGGGAACGTGCTTGGCCTCGAGGATATCGAGGATCGCCGGAGTCCAGTCCGCGTCGGGTCCATCGTCGAAGGTCAGCGCGATCGCCTTGGGATCGGCGCCGCCCGTGCGCTTGATCTTGTAGGGCGAGGGCAGGACCTGGAACGTTTCGGACGCGATCTGGTGATCGGGGAGGAAGTTCAGCGTCCGCTTGCCGCCCGAGGGCAGCGCGGCGATGCGCAGCAGCTCGCCCGAACCATCGACATCGGTGCCCGGTGCCGGGGCAAGCGTGCCCAGGGCCGGGACCGCGTGATTGCGGCTGGCAGTGAGTGCGTCCCAGAACCCTGGGTCCTCGCTGCCGAGCCGCCACAACGCGATCCCCGCGGCCGGGCCGATCATCCTGAGCTGATTCCAGGTGGTCGCCGCGTCAAGCAGCCAGACGGTGTGCTGCTCGCCGTTGTCCTCGAACGCGAACCCGGTGTTGCCGCTGACCGGGTCCCACTGCGGCACCGTGCCGCTGTCGCGCGCCGCCAACCAGGCTTCGTTGACCGTCATCGCGTCGGCGCTGCCGCGATGCCAGTCGTATCCGTATTCGCCGATCGCGACGATCAGCTTGGTGGCCGGGATCTGGCGATGGGCGTCGGCGATTTGCTCGATGAACCAGTCCTGCGCCGCGACCGGTCCAGCCTCGCCGCCTTGCCAGTGCTGATCGTAGGCCATGAATATAAGCCGGTCGGTGCTCGCGGCGAAGCGGCGAAGATTCCAGTCGGGTTCGCCGGCGGGAACGGTGGCCGACAGGGTGAACCCGGCGCGGCGGAACTGGGGGTGGGCGCGCTCCAGAAAGGCGGCGTAATCGCCGATCGCGGTGCCCTCGATATTCTCGATATCGAACATCGCGCCGGTCCACTTGCGCGCTTTCACCGCGGCGATGGTCTGCGCAATGATCCGGTCGCCAGCGGCGCGGTCGGTGAGGATGCGGGCCATCCCCGGCCCATCGAAGCGTTCGTTTGCAGCGTTTTGCACCATCAGGTGGATTTGCGGCGTGTGGAGCCGCCCGGTGGCGATGGCATCGAGCGCGCGATCGGGCGCCGCGATCATGGCGCCGTGTGCCGGGTCGATCTGGCCCTCGGCTGCGACGACCCAGTCGAGCTGGTCGAAATGCTGCGACAGCGACTGGCGGCTCTGTTCGTCCCACGGAACGTAGAACCCCACGCGCAGCTGCGGCCCCGATGCGGGGACGGCGGGCGGCGCATGGGGCAAGCGGTGGCGGAGCCGCGCGATGTGGGTCAGGAACGGCAGCGGTTGCTCCCGCTCCTGCCCGAAGCTGAGCGCGCTGGCTGCCGGGACACGGAACACCGTCAGCGCGAATGCAGCCGCGATCAGCAGCAGGAGGGCCAGCAGCAGCGACGCCGTCCAGGTTACCCGGCGGCGGCGGCGGCCGCTGGCATCGAAGAAGATCGGCGAAGTCATGGTCGCTGGCTCGCGGCGATTGTTGCCCGGACCGAGCTATGCGCAGCAATCGTACGGTGCGGCCAGTTAAACTTTGGACACTTAGCCGAGCAGGGCTTCGACCCCATAAACCCGCGCCGCCGTTCCGGCGAACAGCGCGCGTTTTTCATCGCCGGAGGCCCCGCTCGCCAGCCGCTTGAACGCATTCCACAAGGTCGCGTAGCTCGCGCCCCACTTGTCGACCGGATAGTTGCTTTCGAACATCGCCCGGTCCGCCCCGAACGCGTCGATGCAGGTGTCGATGTACGGTTTCCACAACGCCGCCAGGGCTTCGCTCGAAAGCCCCGCCTCGGGCCCTTCGGCCGGCAGTCCGCAGAACGCCATCGCCAGTCCGCCGAGTTTGACCGAGACGTTGGGACACGTTGCCAGATCGAAGATCGCCGTGCGCCAGCGGGTGAAATGCTCGCCCAGCGTGCCGGCATAGCTGGCAATGTTGAGCGGGGTTCCGCAATGGTCGAGGACGATCTGCGTATCCGGAAACGCGCGGGCCAGCGCGGTGACCTCAGGAATTTGCGGTTCGAGGACCCATGCGTCGAAGCTCATCTTGCGCGGGGTAAGCTGGGCGAACCCTTCGCGAAACATCTTGTCCGCGAGCAATCCCTTGGCGGCGTGGAACGGCGCGCCCAGCACTTCGGGGTCTGCGTCCCACGCGGCGGAATGGCGGATCCCGCGGAAGCGGCCGTTGCCCGCCGCCGACAGCGTATCGAGCACGATCCCCGCGCGCTCGCCCAGCAGCAGATCGGCGTGCCCGACGATGCCGGCGCAGGCGCGCAGCTCGCCGTAAAGCCCCGATGCGCTTTGCGCGGCCACCCCGCCGACGAACTCGACCTCTCCAACGCTCTTGAGATCGTCGGGCGCACCGGCGCGGTAGAACGCGCCGCACTCCATGAAGATCGTCCCGACCACGCGGTGCCCGGCCTGGGCATCGGCGAGAAGCTGATCGAAGGTGTAGTAGGGCGTCCGCGCGATCGCCGCGATGAACGGATGGTGCGGCTCGGCAAACGCACCCATCAGCGGGCGCAGGTCCCACAAGTGGTGGTGCGGATCGATGATCGCCAGGTCGGGTTCGAGGATTTCTTCGCGCATCGGGAGCCTCTCGGGTTAGCGCCTCGACGGGCGCTTCGCGGTCTTATCGGGGCATTGCCGCGCGATGGGAAGCGCGAACGCCCGGTCGGTAGGGATTTGACAGCGTCACAGGCTTGGGCCAGCACGCGCGGGTGGCCTAACCCGGCCGGGGCGTAGACGAATTCATGGCCGACGGACCCGATATCAGCCCCGCCAACGCCGAACGCTCGGCGCTTGTCGCCGCGCTCGCGAAAGTCGCTGTGGGGGACCGCGCGGCGATGAACGAAGTCTATCGTCGCACCTCGGCGAAGCTTTTCGGCGTGTGCCTGCGTATCTTCGGCGAACGTGCGGAGGCCGAAGATGCAGTGCAGGACGTCTATCTCGCGATCTGGCGCAAGGCCGGGACGTTCGACCCGGCGCGCGCCAGCCCGATCACCTGGCTGGTCACGCTCGCTCGCAATCGTGCGATCGACCGCCTGCGCGCCAGCGGCCGGCGTCCGACCGCAGCGCTCGAACTGGCCGCCGATGTCGCGGACGAGACTCCCGATGCCGAAACCGCGCTGGTCCACGCCGACCAGGACAACCGCGTGCTCGAATGCATCGAACATCTTGGCACTGGGGACGCTGTGATGATCCGCACTGCGTTCTTCGACGGCGCAACCTATGCCGAACTTGCCGAGCGCGCGAACCTGCCGCTGGGGACTGTCAAAAGCCGAATTCGGCGATCGCTCCTCAAGCTGCGGGATTGCCTGCAATGACAACCACCTCGCTGCCCCCGTTGACCGACGAAGACGATATTCTCGCTGCGGAAATCGCGCTCGGGCTGATCGCGCCGGGCGACACTGCCGGCCTGATCCGGCGTTTGTCGCAAGACGATGCGCTGCGGGCGCGGATCGGCTGGTGGCAGGAACGCCTGGCCCCGCTGGCCCTGCCGCACGCGGCAGTGGCGGACCCCAAGGTATGGGCCGCGATCGACCGGCACTTGCCCGCCAACGACATCGCCGGCCCCGACACGGCGAGCGCGGTGCGGCGGTGGAAAACCGTTTCGGGAATGCTCGGCTCGCTCGCCGCTGCGTTGATGCTCGCGCTCGTCCTGCGCCCCGATGCGGTGCCGCCGCCCGCGCCGGTCGCCGCCGCGCCGATGGTCGCCAGCCTGGCCGGGGCGCGCGGCGCGGCGGTGGCGGTGACGTATGATCACACGTTGCGCCAGATGATCATCACCCCGGTCAGCCTCGATCCGGGCAAGGGCGATGCTGAATTGTGGGTGATCCCCGCAGGACAATCGGAGGCGGTGTCGCTCGGGGTTATCGCCGCCAATGCGCCGCGCGCGATGGTGGTCGATCCCAGGCTCGCCAAGATGATCGGGATGGGCTCCACCCTGGCGATATCGCAGGAAGCCAAGGGCGGTTCGCCCACGGGCCACGCGGCCGGTCCGATCGTCGCCAGCGGAAAAGTCGTCAGCACCTGAACAAATTTTGCGCGCGGTGCATCCGCGCGCACCGGGCCGACGTATCCTTTGATGCCGCCGCGAGAATCCCCCGCGGCGGCAACCAAAAGGGACCCTTTTCCATGAAGCTCAGTTCAGCCCTCGTCGGCGCCGCCGCAATTGCGGTGCTCGCCGCCGCTCCCGCCAGCGCCCACAAAACGATGCACCGCCATGCCGCAATGCATGCGACGAACCACAACCCGATGGTCGGCGGCGCGGCGATGCTGCCGACGCGCAACATCGTTGAAAACGCCGTCAATTCGCGCGATCACACCACCCTGGTCGCCGCGGTTCAGGCCGCCGGCCTGGTCGACACGCTGTCGGGCCCTGGTCCGTTCACCGTTTTCGCGCCGACCAACGCTGCGTTCAACCGCCTTCCCGCCGGGACCGTGGCGACGCTGGTCAAGCCCGAGAACAAGGACACGCTGACCTCGATCCTGACCTACCACGTCGTCCCCGGCACGATCACCGGCGCACAGATCGCGGCGATGATCCGCGCCGGCCACGGCCGTGCGATGCTGACCACGGTCAACGGCGAGAAGCTGACCGCCAGCATGCACGGCAGCGGCATCATGCTGACCGACGCCAAGGGCGGCATGGCCATGGTGACAATCGCCAACGTCATGCAGTCGAACGGCGTAATTCACGTGATCGACCACGTCTTGATGCCCTGAGCAACTCGGGCTGCGACGTGATCGCGGCCCGGGAGACGGCAGACCTTCCGGGCCAAAAACGGGCCCCCGTCGCGTCAAACCAACCTGCGGCGCGGCGGGGGACCTATTCGAGAGACCTATCAAGCAGGTCTCTCGCTCTCCACGAACGAACGGAGATGAGTTCGGACGCTAACGGGCGGCGGGCTTGTGGGACCGATCAATCGGCCCATGCCGCGTTCGCTGCGCTAAGCACCGCGCGCACGCTGGCGGTGGCGACGTCCTCGTCGATCCCCACGCCCCATACGGTCCGGCCCGAAGGCAAAGCGCACTGGACATACGCCGCGGCACGGGCGTCCGAACCCGCAGTGAGCGCGTGTTCGGAGAAATCGCGCACTTCGAGATCGAGCGCAAACGCTTCGCGCAGTGTCGCCACGACCGACGAGATCAGGCCGTTGCCGCGCCCGCTGACGCTGCGCGCCTCCCCGCCGACGCCGATCTTGCCCGCGAAGACTCGCGTGCCGTCCGCCGCGCGGCTTTCCTCGTAATCGAGCAGCTGGAAATGCTGCGGCATGCCGAGGTGGTAGACACGCTGGAACACGGCCCAGATATCGCCGGCGTGAAGCTCGCGGCCCGCGCTGTCTGCAAGTTCTTGGACATGACTGCTGAAATCGGCCTGCATCGCCTTGGGCAGCTTGAGCCCCTGGTCGGCCTCGAGCACCCACGCGAAACCGCCTTTGCCCGATTGCGAGTTGACCCGGATCACCGCTTCGTAGCTGCGCCCGATATCCGCCGGATCGATCGGCAGGTACGGCACTTCCCACAGATCGTCGTTGCGCGCGGCCTGCGCGGCGAAGCCTTTCTTGATCGCGTCCTGGTGGCTGCCCGAAAACGAGGTGTGGACCAGTTCGCCTGCGTACGGGTGGCGCGGGTGGACGGGGAGCTGGTTGCAGTATTCGACCGTGCTGACGATCCCGGCGATGTCCGAAAGGTCGAGCCCCGGGTTCAGCCCCTGGGTGTACATGTTGAGCGCTACGGTCACGATGTCGCAGTTGCCCGTGCGCTCACCATTGCCGAGCAGGCAGCCCTCGACCCGGTCTGCGCCCGCGAGCAGGCCCAGTTCGCATGCCGCGATCCCGGTGCCGCGATCGTTGTGGGTGTGGAGGCTGATGACCACGGCCTCGCGGTTGGGGATGAGCCGCCCGAACAGTTCGATCTGATCGGCGTAGATGTTCGGCGTCGCGCACTCGACCGTGGAAGGCAGGTTGAAAATGATCGGCTTGTCCGCGGTCGGCTCGAGAACGTCCATCACCGCGGCGCAGACCTCGACCGAGAAATCGAGCTCGGCGGTGGAGAACGTCTCGGGCGAATACTCGAAGCGCCAGTCGGTGCCGGGGTATTTCGCCGCCTGGTCGCGCAGGACCTTGGCGCCCGCGACAGCGATTTCCTTGACCTCGGCCCGGCTCATTCCGAACACGATCTTGCGCCAAGCGGGCGAGACCGCGTTATACAGGTGGACGATCGCGGTGCGCGCGCCTTCGAGGCTGGCGAAGCTCGTCTCGATCAGATCGCGCCGGGCCTGGGTCAGGATCTGGACGGTAACATCGTCGGGCACCCGGCCCGAGCGGACGAGATCGGCGATGTAATCGAAATCGGTCGCGCCCGAAGCGGGGAAACCGACCTCGATCTCCTTGACCCCGATCTTGCACAACAGATCGAAGAACCGCGTCTTCTTCTCCGCGCCCATCGGATCGATCAGCGCCTGGTTGCCGTCGCGCAGGTCGGTCGACAGCCAGCGCGGGGCCTGGGTGATCGAGCGCGACGGCCACTGCCGGTCGGGCAAGTCGATCGGGGGAAAGGGTCGGTACTTGGCCGAAGGATCGTGGAGCATGGGCATGGCGCGGTCTCGGGAATTGGCTGCTGCGTAAGGGGCGGAAAAGTGCGTTCCCTTGGGCGTCAGGCGCGCCGCAAAGCCGCACGCCGCATCACGCCCAAGGGCGGATAAGTCGCAGGGTAAGGCCAGTCGCGAGGTTCATGCGCGCATCCTATGCTGAGCCGGGCAGGGCTTGTAAAGAGGGCGCACGCCGCCTTACACCCGCGCAATGGACACTGCATCACCGCCCGCCGACCTCAACGCATCGCTCGGATTGGCACGCGTGATCGAACTCGACCCCAACGGAAGCGCGCGGATCGAATACGCGGCTTCGCCGGCGATGTGCCATTCGGGCGGAGTGGTGCAGGGCGGGTTCGTGACCGGATGGATCGACGCCGCGATGGCCCATGCGGCGATTGCGATGGCGGGTCCGGGAGTGGTTCCGATGACGCTCGAGATCAAGGTCAGCTTTTTCGCGCCGGCGCGGCCCGGCGCGGTATTCGCCGAAGCGTGGGTCGAGAAACGCGGGCGCAAGACCTGCTTCTTCGAAGGGCGCCTGTGCGATGGCGACGGTAAAGTTCTGGCCAAAGCCAGTTCGACGCTGATGCTCGCCGACATGGGCAAAGTTGTCGCGGCCTCCGCGGCGGCAACGAAGTAGATCGGCAAACCAAAGGAATACAATGCGCTATCTTATTTCCTTGACCCTTCTTGCGAGCTCCGTTCCGGTGCTCGCCCAGAGCCCGCCGGCGCCGGTTGCGGCAGCGCCCGTCGCGGCAGCGTCTCCGGCCCTGATCCAGCGCACGAACGAAGTCGTCGCGGTGCTTAACGGCGAGGGCGATCTGGCGGCGACGTTCGCGCCCGAGTTTCTCGCGCAGGTCCCGCCCGCAGCGATGCGCCAGCTTTCGGGGCAGATTGCCGGGCAATTGGGCCGGGCGCTGCGGATCGAGCAATTGGTCCCGCGCGATGCCAATTCGGGATCGGCAGTCGTGGCGTACGAGCGCGGCAAGGCGCGGATCCGCGTGGCAGTGGGCGCCGACGGCAAGATCGCCGGGCTGCTGATCAGCGGGATCGAACCTGCCGCAAGCGCTGCTCTGACCTCGATCGACGCTATCGCCGGGGAATTTCGCAAGCTCCCCGGGCGCACCGCATTCGTGGTCGAATCGCTCGACCGCGCGCCTGCCCGCGGCGCGCCCACCGCGGCCCAGGTCGCGCCCGACAGCGCGCTGGCGATCGGCTCGAGCTTCAAGCTCGTGATCCTCGCCGAACTCGTCCGCCAGATCGACGCGCACCAGCGAACGTGGGACGACGTCGTCACGCTCGACGGGCACGAACTGCCGGGCGGCGGCTATACCCAGAAACCTGCCGGGACCCGCGTGCCGCTGCGCGAACTGGCCGAAGCGATGATCAAGGTCAGCGACAATAGCGCGACCGACCTGCTGCTGTTCACGCTGGGGCGTGAGCGGGTCGAGGCCATGGCCGCGCAGCTTGGCTGGCGCTCACCGCTCGACCGGCCGTTCCTGGGAACAATGGAAGCGTTCAAGCTCAAGGGTGTGGGCGGCGGCGCGCTGGGTACACGCTATCTCGCGGCCAATCTGGCGGGCAAGCGCCGCCTGCTCGCGGGCGAAGTCGCGGCGGCCCCGGGAAGCGCGATCGGCAGCCTGTTCGCCGATGGCAAGCCGGTGCGGATCGACACGCTCGAATGGTTCGCCAGCCCGCGCGAATTGGTCGCCGCGATGCGCTGGTTCAAGGATCACGCCACTCCCGCGGGAGTGGAAGCACGGCGGATCCTTGCGATCAATGCCGGTCCGCTAGCGGGGATGGCCGATACCTTCAGCTACATTGGCTACAAGGGCGGGTCCGAACCCGGGGTGATCAGCATGACCCTGCTGCTGCACGACAAGGCCGGCCACTGGACCGCGCTATCGGCCGGGTGGAACAATCCTGCCGCCGCGGTCGACGAACTAATTTTCACCGCGCTCGTCCGCCGCGCCGCGCAGCTCGTGGCACAATGAGCCAGGTCCGCCCGTTCACGCTCGTCGTTCCGCAGAGCCAGCTCGACGATCTGGCGGCGCGGCTCGCGCTGACCCGCTGGCCGGAAAAAGAGACGGTCGGCGATTGGTCGCAAGGTACGCCGCTCGCCGCGCTCCAGGATTTGGCGGCGTACTGGCAGAACGGCTA
>JANXSP010000115.1 GCA_025356575.1 Novosphingobium sp. | reverse complement strand
CTTTGGGTTGCCGGTCCGCGCCCCGGCGCACCCTGGCGCAAGTCGCGCGCGGCCGAGAGGAACTGGTTGCGCCAGATCGCGCTCTCGGCCTGGTAACCCTGTTGCTCGTAACTATCTGCCAAAGCGGAACGCCCTGCGCGGAACCAGCCCCGCGCCGAACTGGTAATTGGCGCGGCGGCCCATCGCCCCGCCCGCCATGACGTTTTCCGATGCGGCTTCATCGATGAAATGCGCGGGCGCAATGATCGTCACTTTGCGCGCGGCAACGTCGGCATCGCTGGTCACGCCGCGGGCGCCGCCGAAATGGTCCGCATGGCTGTGGCTGTAGATCACCGCGGTAACCGGGCGCTGACCAAGGCTGGCGTTGACGAGCGCAAGCGCCGCCGCGCCGGTTTCGCGGTTGGTCAGCGGGTCGATCACGATCCACCCGGTGGCGTCGGCGATCACCGTCATGTTCGATACGTCGAACCCGCGGACCTGCCATACGCCGTCGGCAACCTTGAACAGGCCGTTACGGCGGAGCATGCCGATATGGCGCCACAGGCTGGGATTGACCGTGGCGGGGGCGGCTCCGGCAACGAAGTCGTAAGCGCCAAGGTTCCAGACGGTGCGGCCGTCGCTGGTCTTGATCAACGGGTCTTCACGGGTGGCGACGAACCCGCGCGCGGCGAATGCGGCATCGCGGCCATCTTCGGCGGGCAGTGCCGCGGCTTGCGCATGCTGCGCAGCAATCGTCGCGGCAGACGCGGGTTTCGCTGGTTCCGGGGGCGGCGCGGGGGCGTTGCCGAGCAGCGCCGTACCGACCAGAAATACTGCAATCTTGCGCATAGCCGAATCCCCCCGAGTTTGTGTTCTTCCGCAGATCGTGCGGCACAAGCGGTTGCGCTGCAACGCCGGACTTGTCACGCAGCTGCGATGCAGGAAACCGCCGCTCCGCTGATCGTGACCGCCGAACTCCCAGCCGATCTGGCGGCCTGGGCGACACGGCTGCGGCGCGAGCATTTTCCTCCCGAGCGCAATTTCCTCGATGCCCATGTCACGCTGTTCCATGCGCTTGCGCCGAGTGCGGAGCGCACGGTGCGGACGCTGCTGGCCGAATGCGCGTTGGCAGCGCCGCTGCCGGCGCGGCTCAGCGAGGTGATGCCTCTGGGGCGGGGGACCGCGCTGCGGATCGCCTGTCCGGCGCTCGACACCGTTCGCGAAAATATCGCCGCACAGCTTGCCGGGCTGCTGACTGCGCAGGACAGTCACACCCCACGGCTGCATGTGACGATCCAGAACAAGGTCGATCCCGCTACCGCCCGCTTGCTTCAGTCCACGTTGGCCGCGACATTCACGCCGCGCGCTTTTGCGTTCAGCGGCCTTGCGCTTCATCGTTATCGCGGCGGTCCGTGGGAGTTCGTCCACCGTTGGCCGTTCCGCGGCGCAGCTAAAGGTTGACCCGCCCGGGCGCTTTGCTAATGGCCTGCGGCGCATGTCGTCGCCGCGGGCCATGACATGCCGGGGCGGAGTAGCTCAGCTGGTTAGAGCAGCGGAATCATAATCCGCGTGTCGGGGGTTCGAGTCCCTCCTCCGCTACCAGGTACCGCGTCAACAGACGACGGTACCGGCTCTGCTGGGTTGCGCAGCCCGGCTAGAGGTCGTCGGGAATCTGCGTGCAACCAAATGCGTATCGGCACGCGTTTGCTTGGCTTCAAGCGCCGGTGACGGGCGCTAGCACTGGCGGCCTTGGTCAGGGGGGAGCGATGGTGCCAGCCGCTCCACCGCGGCCCGCGCGATCGGATCGAGCGCAGCGCGATCGCTTGCAAAGAGCCCGGCCTTCATCCGCGGCTCCCAGAAATCGGTGATGTGCTGCGCGGTGGCGGCGATTGCGCTCTCGTCTCCGTTGGCGGCCAGGTTGCGGGCGATCTGATTGGCCATGTAGTGCAACTGGGCGATGTCCATCGGGCTACTCCGCCGGATCGGCCGGGACCGCCGTGCGGCGGCTCTTTGCGGACCACGAGGCATAACTCTCCTGCCATTGGGTCGGTCCGTTCGAAGCGGTAATCTGTACCGCGGTGACCTTGTATTCGGGGCAGTTGGTTGCCCAATCGGAGAACTCGGTGGTGACGACGTTGGCCTGCGTCGCCGGGTGGTGGAAAGTAGTATAGACTACACCCGCCGCGACCCGATCGGTTACCGCCAGGCGCAGCGTTGTCTCGCCGGTGCGGCTGGCGAGCCGGACCCAGTCGCCATCGCCGAGCCCGCGATTTTCGGCATCGGTGGGATGCATCTCGAGCAGATCTTCGCCATGCCAGACCGTGTTTTGGGTGCGCCGGGTCTGCGCCCCGACATTGTACTGGCTGAGGATCCGTCCGGTGGTCAGCAGCAGCGGGTAGCGCGGACCGGTCTTCTCGTCGGTCGGGACATAGTCGGTTACCACGAACTTGCCGCCCCTCTTGTCGTTTGGGCCGCGCACGAAGCCGTCGACATGCATGATCGGCGATCCGTCCGGGTGCGCCGCATCGACCGGCCACTGCAGCGATCCTGCCTGGTCGAGCCGGGCGTGGCTGACGCCGGCAAAGCTTGGCGTGAGCCGGGCAATCTCATCCATTATTTCGCCCGAATTTGCGTAATTCCAGTCGAGCCCCATGGCATTGGCGAGCGCTTGGGTAACCTGCCAGTCCTCCATACCCCCGCCGTCGGGGCCGTTGGCGGGTTCCATCACCTTGCGCACCATCTGGATGCGGCGCTCGGCATTGGTGAAGGTCCCGGTCTTTTCGAGGAAGGTCGATCCGGGCAGGAATACGTGCGCGTAATCCGCGGTTTCGTTGAGGAACAGGTCGTGGACGATGACGCACTCCATCGCCTTCAGGCCGGCAGCGACGTGATGGGTGTTGGGGTCCGATTGAAGAATGTCCTCACCCTGGACGTACAGCGCCCGGAACGAACCATCGAGCGCGGCATCGAGCATATTGGGTATGCGCAGCCCCGGTTCGGGGTCCAGCGCAACCTGCCAGTCGGCTTCGAACAGAGCCCGCGCAGAGTCGTCCGAGATGTGGCGATATCCCGAAAGCTCATGCGGAAAGCTGCCCATGTCGCAGGCACCCTGGACGTTGTTCTGGCCGCGCAGCGGGTTCACCCCAACACCGGGCCGACCGACATTTCCCGTGGCCATCGCCAGGTTGGCGATCGCCATGACCGTGGAACTGCCCTGGCTGTGTTCGGTCACGCCTAGCCCGTAGTAAATCGCACCGTTGCCGCCGGTGGCGAACAGCCGCGCCGCGCCGCGCAAGTCGCTGGCCGAGACGCGGGTCACCGCTTCGAGGATTTCCGGACTGTGGCGATCATCGCTGACGAAGCGCGCCCAGTCCTGGTACTCGTCCCAGTCGCAGCGATCACGGATGAACGCTTCATCGGTCAGGCCTTCGGTGACGATCACATGCGCCATTGCGGTCAGCACAGCGACATTGGTCCCTGGCTGCAGAGGCAAGTGATACGCTGCCTCGACGTGCGGCGAGAGGACCAGGTCGATCCGGCGCGGGTCGATGACGATCAACTTTGCGCCCCCATTTTTCGCATCGGCGCGCAAACGCCGTTTCATCCGGCTGGCAAAGACAGGATGCGCATCGGTCGGGTTGGCTCCTATCACCAGGATCACGTCGCTGTGATCGACCGAGTCGAAGTCTTGCGTGCCCGCGCTGGTTCCGAAAGTGGTCTTGAGCCCGTACCCGGTCGGCGAATGACAAACCCGTGCGCACGTATCGACGTTGTTCGAGCCGAACCCGGCGCGGACCAGCTTCTGGACCAGGAACGTTTCCTCGTTGGTGCAGCGGCTCGAGGTGATCCCGCCCAGCGCGCGCGCGCCGTACTGCGTCTTGATTGCCGTCAGACGATCGGCGGTGAACGTCAGCGCCACGTCCCACGATACTTCGCGCCAGGGTTGGTCGATCGTTTCGCGGATCATCGGGCTCCTGATCCGGTCCTGGTGATTGGCATAGCCCCAGGCGAAGCGGCCCTTGACGCAGGAATGGCCGTGATTGGCTTTGCCGTCTTTCCACGGCACCATTCGCACCACCTGCTCCCCGCGCATTTCGGCGCGGAAGGTGCAGCCGACGCCGCAATAGGCACAGGTCGTGATGACCGAGCGTTCGGGCCTGCCGATCTCCTTGACCGCCTTTTCCTGCAGCGTGGCAGTGGGGCAGGCTTGCACGCAGGCGCCGCAGCTGACGCAATCGGACGCCATGAAATCGTCGCCGGCTTGTCCGGCGCTGATCTGGCTGGCGAACCCGCGGCCATCCATCGTCAACGCGAAGGTCCCCTGAACCTCGTCGCAGGCGCGCACACAGCGCGAACAGGCGATACACTTGCTCGGGTCGAAATCGAAGTACGGGTTGGATGTATCGGCGGCCAGACCGAGGTGGCTTTCGCCGCTGTAACCATAGCGGACATCGCGCAGGCCGACGGCGGCGGCCTGGTCCTGCAACTCGCAATCGTTGTTGGCGCTGCAGGTCAGGCAGTCGAGCGGGTGGTCCGAAATGTACAGTTCCATGACCCCCTTGCGCAGCTTCTGCAGGCGCGGGGTCTGGGTGTGGACCACCATCCCTTCGGCGACCGGGGTGGTGCACGATGCGGGCGTGCCGCGCATGCCATCGACCTCGACCAGACACAGCCGGCACGATCCGAACTGGGCCAGATTGTCGCTCGCGCACAGCTTGGGGATCGACCCGCCCGACAATGCCGCGGCGCGCATCACCGTGGTGCCCAGCGGGACGCTGACTTCGCGGCCATCGATCGCCAACGTGACGGTGGTGGCGGAGCTGACTTCGGGCGTTCCGAAATCGGGCTGGCGTTCATAACCCATTGCGGTGCTCCAGCGCTGCCAGATCGGCGGGCGTATTGATGTTGGCGGAAAGTGACGGCGGATGCACGGCCCGTGCACCGATCGCATCGGCAAACGCGCGCATAGAGTGGCGGCCTTGCCCAGCCAGGATCGCGGCAATCGCCGGCAAAGCATCTGCGGGCCACAGTCCGATAACCGGCTGATCGGCCAGATAGGCGGGGGCGGGGCCGAGCAGCGCAAGCAGGTTATCGGGCAATTGTGCCGAATCGACGCCGCATGTCAGCACCTGGTCGAAGCCGTTCAGCCCGGCATGACGCAGCGCCGCGGCGATCCCGCCCAGCGGCCCCAGTCCCGGTTCCGGCCAGTCGGGCAGGCAGGCTGCCGAAGCGATGGTCCGCCCGACCACAACGACCGTATCGGTGAACACCGCCAAGGTATCTGTTGCCCGCGCCAGCAAGGTTCGCCCGTCGAGCAGCGCCAGAGCCTTGTCGCTGCCGAACCGCGTCGATCCGCCCCCGGCCAGAACCGCGCCCAGGATCATTGCGCGGTTCCGCCGCTGAAACGGCCATGCGGATCGTTGACGATAAGCGCCGAATCCTGGCGGGCGAGGGCCAGCAATGTCAGCCCGGCATCGCGGGCACGGTCCGCCGCCAGACTGGTCGGGGCAGAAATGGTCACCAGCAGCGGGCACCCCGCACGCACCGTCTTTTCGACCAGTTCGTAGCTGCACCGCGCGGACAGCAGGATGAAGCCGCGTGCAGGATCATGGCCCGAACGTGCCAGCGCGCCGATCAGCTTGTCGAGCGCATTGTGCCGGCCAACATCCTCGCGAACGGTCACGATCGCGCCATCGTCGTTGCAGAACGCTGCGGCATGCATCGCGCCCGTACGCCGGCCGAGCGGTTGATGATCGCCCAGATCACGCAAGGCGCGGGCGATGGCGGCGGGTGTCGCAGTGGTTCGTGCGGTCAGCGGGAGCAGAGGACGCAGCACTTCGGCGATACTCTGGATGCCGCACAGTCCGCAGCTGCCTTCGCCGACGCGCAGCCGCACCCGGTCGAGCAGCGGTGCTGCGGCAGATGCGGGCAGGGTGATGCGGATGATATGTGCGTCCGCCACTTCGGCAACTGCCATGTCCTGGATGTCCTGCGCCGCCGCGACAAGGCCTTCGGACAAAGTGAACCCGGTGGCAAAATCCTCAAGGTCGACCGGGGTGCCCATCATCACCGCGTAACTCACGCCGTTGTATTCAAGGGCAATCGGCTGTTCGACCGCGAGTTCGCGGCTAACCGGGCCGGGTTCGCCGGGAGCCAGGCGGAGCAGGCCCAACGTTTCGGTGACTACTCCGCTCATGACGACGCGCCGAAATCTTCAGGCCAATGTTTGAGCGCACTGCGTACCGGATAAGGCGTAAACCCGCCCAACGCGCACAAGGAGCCATATTGCATCGTTTCGCACAGGTCCTCGAGCAACTGGAGGTTTTCGTCGTGGGTGCGCAGGTGTTTGGCTGCGTTGTGCATCTGGGGCAAAGCCGCGACCGGGTCGGCGGACGTCTGAGCGCGCCCGCGAATCCGGTCGATCAGCTCGACCCCGCGGGTCGAGCCGATCCGGCACGGGGTACACTTGCCGCAGCTTTCCGCCGCGCAGAATTCCATCGCGAAGCGCGCCAGTTTGCCCATGTCGGCGGTATCGTCGAACACCACGATCCCGCCGTGGCCGATCAGAGCATCGGCGGCAGAGTAGGCCTCATAGTCGAAAACGATATCGAACTGGTCGGGGTGCAAATAGGCTCCCAGCGGTCCGCCGACCTGCACCGCCTTGACTGGTCGACCCGAAAAGGTGCCGCCGCCGATGTCGTAGATCAGCTCGCGCAGGGTAATTCCGAAGGCGGTCTCGAACAGCCCGCCGTGCTTGATGTTCCCGGCAAGCTGGATCGGCATTGTGCCCTTGGAGCGCAGGATCCCGTGGCTGTCATAATGTGCCGCGCCACCTTCGAGCAGGATATGCGGCACGGCGGCCAGCGTCAGGACATTGTTGATCACCGTCGGTTGACCGAACAGGCCTTGGTGAGCTGGCAGCGGCGGCTTGGCGCGGACCTCGCCGCGCTTGCCTTCGAGCGAGTTGAGCAGCGATGTTTCCTCGCCGCAGACATAGGCTCCGGCTCCGACCCGAACTTCGCAGCGGAATGGGGCGATCAGCGCCTCCGCCAGAACCAAGGCTGCTTTAAGCTTCGCAATCGCGTGGGGATATTCGCTGCGGACATAGATATAGCCCTGTGCTGCACCGACAGCGTGGGCAGCTATCGCCATCCCTTCGATCAAGTGGAACGGATCGCCTTCCATCAGCATGCGGTCGGCGAAGGTGCCGCTGTCGCCCTCGTCGGCGTTGCAGACGATGTACTTGCGGGTGCCGGGGGCAGCAGCGACGGTCTGCCACTTGATCCCCGCCGGAAACCCCGCGCCGCCGCGCCCGCGCAGGCCCGATTGGATGACCTCGGCAATCAGGTCCGGCGATGCCAACATGCGCGCGCGTTTCAAGCCAGCCCAGCCGCCGGTCGCCGCATAGTCATCAAGACTGAGCGGACGCGTTTTGCCGGCGCGGGCAAAAGTCAGTCTTTGCTGTGCGGCGATGAAAGGATGGTCGGCAATCGTACCGATCGACAGATCGCTTGTCTTGGCGAGGATCGCCGCGACGTCGTCCACACCGGTTGGACCCCAGCCCGAACCGTCGATCTCGACCAGCGGCTCGAGCCAATGCATCCCCCAGCTCGAAACGCGTTCTACGGTGCAGCCCGCGGCGACGAATGCTTCCGCGATGACATCCGCGCCGCAGGCCAGCGCCAAGGCGTCGTCAGAAATTCGCACCGTGGTCATGCCGATTGCACCAGTTCGAGCAACGCCGCCCGATCCAGCCGGGCATGGAGCTGGCTTCCGATCCGCGCTGCCGGTCCGGCGCTGCACAGGCCCAGGCAATAGACGGTCTTGATCCGCACTCGTTCTCCCGCAGCATGCTCGGCCGCTTCGACAAGCGCCTCGACGCCGCGCGCCTGGCAGGCTTCGGCGCGGCACAGCTCGATCGCGGGGCGGGGGTCGGCCTCGGCGGTAAAATCGTGGTAGAAGCTGACCACCCCGTGAACCTCGGCGCGGCTGAGGTTAAGCGCGTTGGCGATCACCCGTTCGGCCGCGGGATCGACGCAGCCGAACGCAGACTGCACGTCGTGCAGGATCGGCAGGAGCGGGCCTTCGCGGCCGCGATGCGCGGCACATATTTCAGTCAGGCGTTCCTCGCCCGTCACGCCTTCAGCCGCTCGGCGTGCCACGCAACATGCTCGGCCATGAAGCTCGAGATGAAGTAGTACGAATGATCGTAGCCTGGTTGCATCCGGATTATAGCCTGAATGCCGGCCTTGCGGCAGGCCATCACCAGCAGACCGGTTTTCAGTTGTGCGTGCAGGAAATCGTCCGCCTCACCCTGATCGACCAGCAGCGCGGGCAGCCGCGCGCCGTCCTCGATCAAGGCGCAGGCGTCGTATGCGCGCCATGCCGCGCGGTCCGGGCCAAGGTAGCCGCCCAGGGCCTGTTCGCCCCACGGGCAGTTGAGCGGACTGACGATTGGCGAGAAAGCGCTGATCGAGCGGTATTTTTCGGGATTACGCAGGCCGATGGTGAGCGCACCGTGTCCGCCCATCGAGTGCCCGGTGATGCCCTGCCGCGCCATGTCCGCAGGAAACTCGGCCGCAATTAGTGCGGGCAACTCGTGTTCGACATAGCTGCGCATCCGGAAGTTGGCCGCCCACGGTTCCTGCGTCGCGTCGACATAGAACCCCGCGCCCTGGCCGAAATCGTAGTTGCCATCATCGGCTACATCGTCGCCGCGCGGGCTGGTATCGGGGGCAACGAAAATGATCCCACGCTCGGCACAGGCGGCGCGGTATTCGCCTTTCTCGGTGACGTTGGCATGCGTGCAGGTGAGCCCCGAGAGGAACCACAATACCGGCAGCCTGGCACCCGGCGCATGATCGGGCACAAACACCGAAAAGGTCATTGCAGTCCCGGTCGTTTCGCTCTGGTGCGCGTAAACTCCCTGGACGCCGCCATGGGCGCGGGTGAGGCTGACTGTCTCGATCAAAACACCACCACGCTGCGAATGCTTTGGCCGGCGTGCATCAGGTCGAACGCATTGTTGATGTCTTCCAGGCCCATGACGTGGGTGATCATCGGATCGATCTCGATCTTGCCGGTCATGTACATATCGACGATCCCCGGCACATCGGTGCGGCCCTTTGCCCCGCCGAACGCGGTGCCGCGCCAGTTGCGTCCGGTCACGAGCTGGAACGGGCGCGTTGCCACTTCCTTGCCGGCCTCGGCCACGCCGATGATGATGCTCGTACCCCAGCCGCGGTGGCAGGCTTCCAGCGCGGTGCGCATCACCTCGGTGTTGCCGGTGGCATCGAAAGTGTAGTCCGCGCCGCCATCGGTGAGTTCGACCACCTTGGCGACCACTTCCTCGCGGCTCAGGCCCGTGGAGTTGAGGAAGTGGGTCATCCCGAACCGGCGGCCCCATTCCTCGCGCGCCGGATTGATGTCCACGCCGAGTATTACCTTGGCCCCGGCCAACCGCGCTCCCTGGATCACGTTCAATCCGATCCCGCCAAGCCCGAACACGGCGATATTCTCGCCCGGCTGCACTTTGGCGGTGTTGAGGACCGCGCCGACCCCGGTGGTCACCCCGCAGCCGATATAGCAGCTTGACTGGAACGGCGCGTCCTCGCGGATTTTCGCGACTGCGATTTCCGGCAGCACGGTGAAGTTCGAAAAGGTCGAGCAGCCCATGTAATGAAAGATCGTCTGGCCTTTGTAGCTGAAGCGGCTGGTGCCGTCGGGCATCAGGCCTTTACCCTGCGTGGCGCGGATCGCAGTGCACAGGTTGGTCTTGCCCGAAAGGCACGACTTACACTGGCCGCATTCCGGGGTGTAGAGCGGGATCACGTGATCGCCCGGCTTCACGCTAGTCACCCCGGTGCCGATCTCGCGCACGATCCCGGCGCCTTCGTGGCCGAGCACGCTGGGAAACAGCCCTTCGCTGTCTAGCCCGTCGAGCGTGTAGGCATCGGTGTGGCAGATGCCCGTAGCCATGATCTCGACCAGCACTTCGCCCGCCTTGGGTCCTTCCAGATCGAGCTCGACGATTTCAAGCGGATGCTTGGGCGCAAAGGCGACGGCGGCGCGGGTTTTCACGGGAGGCTCTCCTGATTGCAACAGTGGGCGATATTTACAGCGAAGACGTTTCAAGCCTTACTTGAAAATTATCGTGCGGTTGCCGTTGAGCAATACCCGATGTTCGAGGTGCAGCTTGACAGCGCGCGCCAATACCCGGCTTTCGGTATCCTGGCCCTGTGCGATCAGATCTTCAACGGTGTCGGCGTGATCGACGATCGACACGTCCTGCGTGATGATCGGTCCTTCATCGAGATCGGGGGTTACGTAGTGCGCGGTCGCCCCGACCATTTTTACCCCGCGCTCATACGCCCGGTGGTAAGGTTTTGCGCCCTTGAAACCGGGCAGGAAGCTGTGGTGAATGTTGATCACGCGGCCACCGAGCTTGCGACATAGCTGGTCAGAAAGAACCTGCATGTAGCGCGCCAGGATGATCAGATCGACCTCCTGTTCTTCAACCAGCTGCAGCAACCGCGCTTCCTGCTCAAGCTTGTTTTCGGGCGTGATTGGGAGGTGCTGGAACGGGATTTGCTCATGCTCGGCGCGGCGCTGCCAAGTGGTGTGGTTTGAGACCACGCTCGTCACCTGCATCGGCAAACGATTGGTCGAGGTTCGATAGAGCAGATCGTTCAGGCAGTGACCGCCTTGGCTGACCATGATCATGGCCTTGAGTTTGCGCCGCAGATCGTGGACCCGCCAATCCAGCCTGAACGCGGTCGCGACCGGCATGAAGGAGTCGGTAAAACTTTCGAGCGTCATTGTCGGCGGTCCGCGAAACGCCACCCGCATGAAAAAGCGTCCGCTCGGACCGTCGCCATATTGCGAGCTCTCGACGATATTGCAGTCCTGGCTAGCGATCGAATTCGCAACCGCCGCAACGATCCCCTTGCGGTCGTCCGTTGCAATCAACAGAACGAAATCAGCACCTTTTTGCATTGCACTCCCCGGTGAACAGCGATCGCGGCGGCGGCTACCCGCGGGTGGCACGCCGCCCTGGGGAAGGTGGCTACATGAGCGGCTGCGATCGCAAAATGTAGGAGTTGTGATCAGTCCGCGAATTAAATTGACCGGTTGGGAAATTTTGGTGAATTGCCTCTTTGGCGTCGGGGGGACAGCCTCACGCTACGCCCGAATAAGGATCGCGAAGGTTCACAGGGTACACGGCGAAACGGGGGAAATTACATTGAAAGCCAGCTGGAAAAAGTCATCGGCAATTGTCGCGATTACGGTGTTCGGAGCTGGCGCGGCGCCGGCATTCGCGCAGGACAGCGCCCAAGCGGTCTCAAGGCCCGCTGAACAGGCGGACAGCGACCGTGGCGTCGGCGAAATCATCGTGACCGCGACTCGCCGCGACCAGTCGTTGCAGGACGTGCCGTTGACCATCCAGGCCTTCAACACCGAAACGCTGACCAGGCTCAACATCACCACCCTCAACGATTTGTTGAAGTACACCCCCAACGTCACTTTCGCCAACAACGGCCCGGGTGCGGGCGCTATCTTCATGCGCGGTCTTTCGGCGGGCTTTGCCGGCGAACAGGGGGCCGGCACGATCGGCGGCTTCCCCAACGTCGCGATCTATCTCGATGACCAGTCGATGCAGTTCCCGGCGCACAATGCCGACGTTTATGTCGCTGATATTGAGCGCGTCGAAGTGCTTGAAGGGCCGCAAGGGACGCTGTTTGGCGGCGGCGCGCAAGCGGGTGTGGTTCGTTACATCACCAACAAGCCCAAGTACGACAAGTTCGAAGGCCGGATCGAGGGCAGCTTCGGCGGCACCGTCGGCGGGGCGGTAAACGGCGCATTCAATGCCATGGTCAACCTTCCCATCGTGGAGGACAGTGTCGCTATTCGCGCGGTGATATATGCCGATCATCACGGCGGCTACATCGACAACAAGGCCTCGACGTTCACGCGCCTGCCGAGTGACCTTGGCTCCTATTATCTGGCGTACAAGGGTAACGGCAACAAGTTGACCCCGGACCAGCAGTCCAACGGCGGCCAGTACAACAACGCCTCGCTGATCCAGGATAATTTCAACCCGGTGGATTACGCTGGTGGACGGGTCGAACTCGGTTGGAGGATCGCGCCCGACTGGGACCTCCTGGTCGCTGAATCCTACCAAAGCCTGGATACCAAGGGCACCTTTGCGACCCAGACCTATACTTACGATTATCAACCGCTCACCGGTCTGTCGTCGACACTATTCGAGCCACAGTACAGCAAAGACGATTACACGAACACTTCCTGGACACTCAACGGCAAGATTGGCGATTTCAAGGTCATCTATACGGGTGCTTATTTGAATCGCCATATCTCATTGCAGGGCGATTATACCAACTACGCACGTTCGACCTATGGCATTTTCTACCAGTGCACCGGCGGCGCGAACTATTACTTCAACGCTGGTGCGGCGCCGTTTTGCTATAGCCCGGCAAGCTTCTGGAAGGACCGGATCCGCACCACGCACCAAAGCCACGAATTCCGCGTGTCTTCGCCCGACAGCGATCGCCTTCGCGTGATTGCGGGCGCATATTACGAATCGTTCCGCATCCAGGACAATCAGGACTGGTCGTACACGACCATCCCGTCGTGCAATCCATCATCGACGGCTGCGGCCATCAGGGCGGCGGGTACGGTGTGCCTCGGCCAGGTTGCCCCCAATCCTGCCGCAACGCTCAACGTTCCCGGTCCGCGCGCGCCAGGCATCGCTTTCGGTGAAGACACGCAGCGTGGATACAAGCAGTATGCGGCGTTCGGCTCGATCGATTTCGATATACTAAGTAACGTGACGATCACCGCCGGCACGCGATATTACAACTACAAGGAATACGAGACCGGCTCGGTCTATTCGTCGTTCAACGCATCTTGCTACCAGGCTCCGGTGTGCGTGACGGGCTCGAACCTGGACGCCTTGGGCCTCAAAGCGAACTTCCATGGTTTCAAGAGCAAGGGCGTGATCACGTGGAAGCCGCAAGAACATACGATGATCTACGGCTTGTTCAGCCAAGGTTTCCGCCCCGGTGGCTTCAACCGCGGGCCTTCGTCGCGGGTTTCGGACCCGGTGGCGCCGCACGCCAAGCAGTTGCTGGTTTCGGCCAGCTACGCCCCCGATACTTTGACCAACTATGAAGTGGGTTTGAAGACCGATCTGTTCGACCGGAAGATGACCCTCAACTTGTCGGCCTACTACATGGTCTGGCAGAACACGCAGGTAGGCTTCTTCAATCCTGCTGCCGGCTTCGGGAACACCGCATTTGCGACCAACGGCCCCAATTATCACATCAAGGGCGCCGAAGTGCAGATCGTGGCGCGGCCATCGGCCGGACTTACGATCCAGGGCTCGGCGACCTACAACGATTCACGGCAGGCCAATTCGCCGTGCTTCGTAGCGAACAACCCGGGCGTCTCGAGCTTTGGCAAGTGCATTACGCAAGTCTTTGTGGGCGGTGTAGTGCGACCGGTGCAGAGCCCGTTCGGTAATGTCGGCGACGTCACGCCGTTCAGCCCGCATTTCCAGGGCAACATCCGCGGCCGCTACGAGTGGGCAAGCAATAGCGACATGAACTGGTTCGTGTCAGGCGGCGTCTCGTATACCAGCTCGATGTTCAACGAGCCGGCTACTTACCCGTCGGGGGATGTTGCGGGGAACGGCAGTGTGCTAGGCCCCAACGGTATCATCGTCCCCGGCACCACGGTGCTGCGCTACAAGATGCCCGGCTATGCCCTTCTCGATGCGCAGATCGGCTTCAACCGCGACAACTGGACCGTGACCCTGTTTGGCGACAACATCACAAACAGCCACGCTTCGACGTTCACCAACTCATCGCAGTTCATCAAGACTTCTACGATCGTGCGGCCAATGACCTACGGCATCAAGATCAGCACAAAGATCTGATCGCAGGCCGATGGCTCGACAGGCAGGGGTGGTGGCACAGGCGCCACCCCTGGTCGTTTGAACGGCTCCACAAGTTTGACAAGGACGCGGCGATTGCCGACAGATCAGGGCGTCATGGCAACGCAAACCGACCTGCCGATTTCGCGCCTTGCCAGGGTTTCACCGCCACTTTCCGGGCCTCCAGCCGATGCAGATGTCAGCGCTTTGCGAGCGCTTCAGGCCAATGGCGATCATGCTGGCGCGGTGGCGGGTGCAAACCGCCTGCTAAAGGCGCATCCGGCAGATCGCGACCTGCTGCTGATCGCAGCGCATTCGCTGCGGATCGCAAAACAGACTGGCGCGGCGCTGGCCACGCTTGAGCGACTGGCGCAGCACCATCCGCGCTTCAGCCAGATGTTCCTCGAACGCGGGCTGTGCCATGTCGCGTTGCGTGATGCGCCTGCGGCTACCGCCGATCTGCGTACGGCAGTGGCGATCAATCCTGCGCTGGCAATGGGCTGGCGCATGCTCGATGGGCTGTACCGGATGGCGGGCGACGCTGCCGGTGCCGATCTCGCCGCGAAGCACTGCGCGCATCTCGCCAGCTTGCCCCCGCCAATCGTTCAAGCCAAAGTTCTCTATGGCGACGAAGAGGTCGATCGCGCGGAAATGTTGATCCGCCGGTTCCTGATCGAATTCGGGGATCATCCCGAAGCGATGCGCCTGCTCGCGCAAATCGGGCACTTGCGCAATGTGCTCGACGATGCCGAAGTGCTCTATTCGGGCGTGCTGGCGATGGTCCCCGATCATCACGAGGCGCGGCAGGAATACGTTCAGGTGCTGATCGCGCGCGCCAAGTACCTGCAGGCACGCGCCGAACTCGCCCCGCTGCTTGAACGCGATCCGGCCAACCATGGACACCGCACGCAGGCAGCGACAATTCAGGTCGGGCTGGGCGATTTCGACGGGGTAATCCCGCTCTACCGCGAGCTGCTGCGCGAAACCGTGGGTGAAAGCCTGGAAGCGCGACTGCATCGCGCCGACTTCAACTTGTGGCTCGGTCACGCGCTCAAAACCGTGGGCCGGACCGACGAGGCCATTGCTGCCTACATGGCGGCGACGGTCGACCGGCCCGATTTTGGCGATGCGTGGTGGAGTCTCGCCAACCTGAAGACCTATCGCTTCACGCCCGCATCCATCGCGGTGTTGCGCCAACAGCTTGGCGAGCCCGCGACTGGTGAGATCGACCAGATCCACATCGCATTCGCACTGGGCAAGGCACTCGAGGACAATCTCGATTATGCCGGATCGTGGGCTGCCTATGAGCGCGGTAACGCCATGCACCGTGCCGGCAACGGTTACATTCCCACGGCATTCGAAACAAACACGCGTGAACAGAAGCGCGTGTGCACAGCCTCGTTCTTCGGCGAACGGGCGGGCTGGGGCATCGAAGATCCTGCGCCGATATTCGTGCTCGGTCTGCCGCGTTCAGGGTCGACGCTGATCGAGCAGATCCTCGCGTCGCATAGCTTGGTCGAGGGCACGCAAGAATTGCCCGATATCCAGCGTATCGTTCATGAATTGCAGGGCCGCGAACTCAACTTCGACGAACCGCGCTACCCCGGTGTGCTGCTCGAACTCGATGCCGACGCCGTCCGCCGGTTCGGCGAGCAGTACATCGCCGACACGATGCCCAACCGGGTCGTCGGCCGGCCCCATTTCATCGACAAGATGCCCAACAATTTCAGGCATGTGGGCTTGATCCACCTGATTCTGCCAAACGCACGGATCATCGATGCGCGGCGCGGGGCGATGTCGTGTTGCTTCAGCAACCTCAAGCAGCTTTTCGCACAAGGGCAGGAATTCACTTACGGGATGGAAGATATCGCGCGGTATTACCGGACGTATGTCGAGCTGATGGACCACTGGGATACAGTTCTGCCCGGGCAGGTACTGCGCGTGCAGCACGAGGACGTGATCGACGATCTCGAAACGAGCGTGCGGCGCATTCTCGACTTTTGCGGCCTGCCGTTCGAACCGGCCTGTCTAGAATTCCACAAGACCCAGCGAAACGTGCGCACCCCCAGTTCCGAGCAGGTTCGCCAACCGATCTTCCGAGACGGGCTCGATCAGTGGAAGAACTTCAGCCCATGGCTTGGTCCGCTGCGTGATTTTCTCGGGCCGGAACTGGTTGCTGAGTAAGTGAGGGGAATGGCATGGCGAGCATAGCACCGGTTAAAGGCGGCGAAGGGTCCACGCTGGGCGAGCGCTGGTACGTGCTGATCGTCATGATGATGGTCTACACCATCAGCATCGCCGATCGATACGTGCTGTCCACCTTGCTCGGCCCGATCAGCAAGGAGTTCCACCTCAGCGACAAAGGGGCCGCATCGCTCGGAATCCCCCTGGCCTTATTCTACGTGACCATGGGAATTCCGCTGTCGTGGCTGTGCGACCGAACCAACCGCCGTACGCTTCTGGCCGCAGCGGTCGCGGTCTGGTCGCTGATGACGACGCTGACCGGATATACGCGCGGTTATGTGGATTTGCTGCTGGTCCGGATCGGCGTCGGCATCGGTGAGGCTGGGGGCACGCCGGTCTGCAATTCTATCATTGCCGATTATTTCCCGGCAGACCGGCGTTCGATGGCGATGACCGTCTTTGCTCTGGGCGCGCCGATCGGGGCCTGGCTGGGTTCGGATATCGCAGGTTATGTTTCCGCGGAGCACGGATGGCGTTCGGCCTTTCTGGTGCTTGGCATTCCCGGGGTCATCCTGGCGCTGATAATCATGGTCACGATCAAGGAGCCGGAGCGTGGCCGGCTCGACGCGATCAACGATGAAAAAACCCCGACCGTCGCAGAAACCATTAAGTTCATCTGGTCGCAAAAGGCGGCCGTCCATGCGATAGTCGGGAGCGGTCTGTCGGCATTCTGGGGGTGGGGGCTGATGTGGTTTACCCCGCTGTTTCTGCAGCGGACTTATGGGATGGACGAGGCTGCCGCAGGGGGATTGCTCGGGCAGATCTACCTG
>JANXSP010000056.1 GCA_025356575.1 Novosphingobium sp. | reverse complement strand
ACTGGCGCGATCTCGACGCGGACGAGCTTGCCGCGGTGGAGGACGAGCGCGGCGACGAACCGGTGCTGCCCGAAACCGACGCCGACCGGGTCGAGCGCTGCCGCCGCATGGCGTTCGGGATCGGCGAGGAAGGTGCGCCGCCGCCCGAGGTCCCCGCCTGCGCGGGGACGCAGGATGGCCCGGAGGTGTGCGTCCCCGCAAAGGCGGGGACCTCGGGCGGGGAGGCGCCACGCCCCGGCAGCGCGGCGCAAACCGGCGAACTTTCCGCGCCCTGGACCCCGTCAACTTCGTCAACTTCCGCCGGGAACCGCACGGGCCTCGGCGCGGTTGATGGGGATGGCGAAGGACTTCACGGCGGGCGACAAGGTGGCGTGGAACAGTCACGCCGGGACGGCACATGGCCGCGTCGTCCGGACCCTGCGCGCGCCGACCACGATCAAGGGCCATAAGGTCGCCGCGAGCGCGGACAATCCCGAGCTGCTCGTCGAAACGGCTGAGGGCAAACGCGCCGCGCACAAGCCGGGCGCGCTGACCCGCGAATAGCCGGCTGGAACGTGCGGGCGGGCGGGGCGTTGGGGGTTGAGACACAACCCGGAGAACGCCGATGCGCCGCCTGATCCTTCCCCTGCTCGCCGTTTCGCTCCCCGCGCTGGCGGGCTGCGCGACCATCGCCTCGACCGTCGGCTCGAGCTGGAACACCGCGCTCGTCGGCCAGCAGGAGGTGCCGGGCCCGGGCAGCCCCACCGCCACCGGCACCGCGCGCGTCACCGCCGATGCGACCACCAACACGATCTGCGCCGACCTGACCGTCCGCGGGCTCGACACCCCGACCATGGCGCACATCCACAAGGGCGCGATGGGCGTCGCCGGTCCGCCGGTGCTGACCCTGGCGACCCCGGTCAACGGCGGGTCGAGCAAGTGCTTCTCGGTGGAAAAGGCGCTGGCCGCCTCGCTGATCGCGGACCCGGCGAACTTCTACGTCAACATCCATTCCGCCGCGTACCCGAGCGGCGCGATCCGCGGGCAATTGGGCCGGATGTAAAGCGGGGGGCGGGGGGCGGTGCCGGACGCCTCGGGAGGTCACGCGTCCATCGTCGCGGCGGAGGCGGGGGCTTTGCCGTGGATGAGGAACCGGGCGCGCTAAGCGGTCTTGCAGCCGGGCGGCAGGAAAGTGCTGTCCTACAGCCCAGCAAGCGAGCGATGGTCTGGAAGTCACACGGATTGCCGAAAGCAACGTGAATCGGCCGCGGCGCAGAACTCCGCACGCCAGATAGCAAATGGGGCCGACATCGCTGCCAGCCCCATCATCGCCAATCAGGCGTCTTCGCGTCTTCTTTCGATCACCGTATCCGGGTTCGGCCTGGACCACATGCCGCATCCGCTTTCAGGCTTTGGCAGGTTCCGACACCGGGGGTGCCTTCGCCTGCCGCGCCGTTCAGCATCGGGCGTGGAAACGTTTTCCGCATTCCAAAGAATGCAGGTTTCGTCAGCTTCCCGAAGAAAGCCGCCGCAACGTATCCTGTCGTCTCGATCTGTCCGGTGGTTCGTGAGAACCGGTGACCTCCCGCTTGCGCAGGGAACACGCTGACCATCTGGCCGGCGTTCGGTCCCGTCAGGCGGTTGGTTCGGATCTTGCGATCCTCTCCTTCCCACCTGGCGGTTCCGTAGTCGCACCCCACTGCGCCCTTCCGGAACATCGGATCGCAAGCCGAAGCGTACGTTCCATCCGCCCATCGAGGCCGTGTTGGCCGACCCACAACCATGCGCCTTTCGCTGCATCTTCGGTTCACTGGCTTCCAGTCTTGCGACCTTCGGCAGCATGTTTTCCGACGAGCGCGGGCCATCGTGGCTGCGCCGATCCGGTTGTGGCTTTTCCGTGTCCTTTCAGATGTTTCCATCTGTCTGGGCGGATCGGCTTCCCCGTCTCGATGACTGGAAGGTGACCCCCCGGGCCGAGTCGCGCAAGAACTATTTTTGCGAGTTATCCACAATCGTTCTTTGAGCGGTGGACAACTTTTGCAGACCCCGTCAGGGACGAGGGTTCGCGCTTATGAGTCTACCTGGTCGGCCGCAGCGCAGTCCGCTCTACCGGTCCCGTTGTGCCAGCAACCTAAGCCGCAACGCATTGAGCTTGATGAAGCCCGCGGCATCCTTCTGGTCGTAAGCCCCGGCATCGTCTTCGAACGTCACGTGCGCTTGCGAATACAGGCTGTCGGGCGACTTGCGGCCCACGACCTGCGCCATACCCTTGTAAAGCTTGAGCCGCACGGTGCCGCTGACTTTGGTCTGGCTGTGGTCGATTGCCGCCTGGAGCATCTCGCGCTCGGGCGCAAACCAAAAGCCGTTGTAGATAAGCTCGGCATAGCGGGGCATCAGTTCGTCCTTAAGGTGCGCGGCGCCGCGATCGAGCGTGATCTGTTCGATCCCGCGATGCGCCCGCGCGTAGATTTCGCCCCCGGGAGTTTCGTACATCCCGCGGCTCTTCATCCCAACGAAGCGGTTCTCGACGAGATCGAGCCGGCCGATGCCGTGCTTGCGGCCAAGCGCATTGAGCGCGGTAAGCAGCACGGCGGGACTCATCGCCTCGCCGTTCAACGCGATCCCGTCGCCGCGCGCGAAGTCGACCGTGATGTACTCGGGCGCGTTGGGGGCGTCCTCGGGGTTGACTGTGCGGCTGTAAACGTAGTCGGGCACCTCGTCCCACGGGTTCTCGAGCACCTTGCCCTCGGACGAGGTGTGGAGGAGGTTGGCGTCTGTCGAGAACGGCG
>JANXSP010000086.1 GCA_025356575.1 Novosphingobium sp. | reverse complement strand
TAACGGCCCTGGTCCTCGCCGAAGAGGATCGCGGCGGGGTTGGGGATTTGGGGGACCAGCGGCACCGTCACCCCGATCCCGCTGGCGAGCGCCATTTCCGCCAGCGCGACCGCCGCGCCGCCGTCCGAACAATCGTGGACTGCGCTCACCACGCCTTCGCCGATCAGCGCGCGGATGAGTTCGCCCGCGCGGCGCTCGGCGGCGAGGTCGACCGCAGGCGGCGGGCCCTGGCGGCGGCCGTGGATTATCTCGAGCCACAGCGACTGGCCGACATGGCTGTTCGAGTGGCCGATGAGCACGACTTGCTCGCCCTCCGCCTTGAACGCGATCGTCGCCATCTTCGCCGCGTCTTCCATCACCCCGACGCCGCCGATCGCAGGGGTCGGGAGGATCGCGCTGCCACCGCCCGCGGCCTTGCTCTCGTTGTAGAGGCTGACGTTGCCGCTCACGATCGGGAAGTCGAGCGCCCGGCAGGCTTCGCCCATGCCGTCGAGGCAGCCGACGATCTGGGCCATGATCTCGGGCCGCTGGGGGCTGCCGAAGTTGAGGCAGTTGGTGACCGCCAGCGGGGTCGCGCCGACCGCGCAAAGGTTGCGGTATGCTTCGGCGACCGCCTGCTTGCCGCCCTCGACCGGGTCGGCGAAGCAATAGCGCGGGGTGCAATCGGTGGTCATCGCCAGCGCGCGCGCCGTGCCGTGGATGAGCACGACCGCGGCATCGCCGCCCGATAGCTGGAGCGTATCGGCGCCCACCTGGCTGTCGTACTGCTCCCAGATCCACCGCCGCGAGGCGAGCGCGGGGCTGGCCATCAGCGTGAGCAAATCGGCGGCGAGATCGGCGCTCTGCGGCACCTCGCCGAGCGGCGCGACATTGGCCCAGGCCTTGTAGTCCGCCTGGCTGAGGTAGGGCCGGTCGTAGAGCGGCGCGTCGTCCGCCAGCGGGCCGAGGGGAATGTCGGCCACCACCGCGCCATCGAATTCCAGGACCATGTGGCCCCCATCCGCCAAGGCGGCGGTGACCTCGCCGATCACCGCGAAATCGAGCTCCCACTTGCGGAAGATCGCCTCGGCCATCGGTTCCTTGCCCGGCTTGAGCACCATGAGCATCCGCTCCTGGCTCTCGCTCAGCATCATTTCGTACGGGGTCATCCCGGTCTCGCGGCACGGCACGGCGTTCATGTTCAGGCGGATGCCCGCGCCGCCCTTGCTCGCCATCTCGACCGCGCTCGAGGTCAGTCCCGCCGCGCCCATATCCTGGATCGCGACGATCGCGTCGGTTGCCATCAGTTCGAGACAGGCCTCGATCAGGAGCTTTTCGGTAAACGGATCGCCGACCTGGACCGTCGGGCGCTTCTCATCCGAATTCTCGTCGAACTCGGCGCTCGCCATCGTCGCGCCGTGGATGCCGTCGCGCCCGGTCTTGCTGCCGACATAGACGATCGGATTGCCGATGCCCGTCGCTGCGGAATAGAATATCCGCGTCTGGTCGGCGACCCCCACGGTCATCGCGTTGACCAGGATATTGCCGTCGTAAGCTGCGTCGAAATTGGTCTCGCCGCCCACCGTCGGCACGCCGACGCAGTTGCCGTAGCCGCCGATGCCCGCGACCACGCCCTGAACCAGGTGCTTCATTCTCGGATGATCGGGCCGCCCAAAGCGTAGCGCGTTAAGGTTGGCGATCGGCCGTGCGCCCATCGTGAAGACGTCGCGCAGGATCCCGCCCACGCCCGTCGCCGCGCCCTGATACGGCTCGATGTAGCTGGGGTGGTTGTGCGATTCCATCTTGAAGATCGCGGCAAGCTTAGTGCCGCCCGGGCCTTCGCCGATGTCGATGACCCCGGCGTTCTCGCCCGGGCCGCAGATCACCCATGGTGCTTCGGTCGGCAGTTTCTTGAGGTGGAGCCGGCTGGATTTGTAGCTACAATGCTCGGACCACATCACCGAGAAGATGCCGAGCTCGGTGATGTTGGGCTCGCGGCCCAGCGCGTGGAGCACGCGCTCATATTCCTCGGGGGTAAAACCGTGCGCGGCGACGGTTTCAGGGGTGATCGCGGGGGTGGCGGTGACCATGCCGCGCGCTTAGCTGCGAGCCGGCCCCATCGCTAGAGCGCGGAGCGATAAATCCGCACATTTCGCTTGTTCCGCTCGCCCGCGCGGGGGCGCGGACGAGCGTGGCCAAGACTATTTTCTCAGGTGTGCGCTGCGGCGCGGTGGTGGCGGTAGTAGTAACGCCCGGCCATGCATCCACCGACAGCGCCGAGAACGGCATGGTGGCGTGCGTAATGGCCGGCTACCGCCCCCGCAGCGGCGCCGCGGATGCAGCCCTTGGCCTCGGCCGTAGCGGGGACAGCGAGAGCGGCGAGCGAGCCGGCGGCAGCGGCCAGCAGGAAGAGATTTTTCATCAGCGATCTCCGGTCGGCCGCGGTCGTGCTTGGCCCGGCTGGAGCGATAAATCGGATCGCGCGCAGAGGTTCCCGGGCTAGGCGAGACGCTCGACGACCTTGATCGCGATGCCCGTTGCCAGCGCGGTTGCCGCCGTGCCCCAGGCGATGTCGATCAGCGATACCGCGCATGACCAGTGGCGCATGGTAGCCTGGTTGGTCAGGTCATACGTGGCGTAGGCGATTCCGCCGAGCAGTGCCCCGTTGAGCACGCCCATGTAGGCGCCGCCCGCGATCCCCGGGCGCACCGCGAACCATACCGCCGCGGCGACATAAAGCAGATAGAAGGCGATTGCCGGGCCCGCGCGGAACGCGGGCGCGAGCAGATCGCCGAGCGCGGGGCGGTAGAGATTGGGGCCGGCCCAGCGCAGCCACAGCGCATCGAGCGCGCCGAAGACGATGCCGAAGCTGCAATAGGCCCAGATCCACTTCATGCGCGCGTCCTCATCCTGTCGCAGGCTGCTAATAGCCGGGTGCTGCTTGACCACCGCGGCGCGCGCCGTCAATGCTTGGCGAATGGACGAGCCTGCCCCCGCCGCATCCGATATTTCTGCAATGACCTTCGAGGATGCGCTGCGCATGCTCGAGAAGGTGGTCAGCCGGCTCGAAAGCGGCGACGTCCCGCTCGACGAATCGATCACGCTGTATGAACAGGGCGAGGCACTGCGCGGTCACTGCCAGGCACGGCTCGATGCGGCGCAGGCGCGGATCGACCAGATCGTCCGCGGCCCCGACGGAGCGCCCACCGGGACGCGTCCGTTCGGCGACGATCCGGCGCGCTGAGTGGCCACCGCGGTAGAAGGCGACGTCCTGGGTGAGGGCCTGGCCCGGATCCAGCACGAGATCGATACCGAATTCGACCTGCTCCTGCGCGTTCCCGCCGACGCCCGCGCCCGCCTGGTCGAAGCGATGCGCTATGCCGCGATCGGCGGGGGCAAGCGGATGCGCCCGCTGCTGCTCACCGCGACAGCCGATCTGTTCGGCGTCGATCGCCATGCGGCGGTCCGTTCGGCCACCGCGATCGAGGCGATCCACGTCTATTCGCTGATCCACGATGACTTGCCGTGCATGGACGACGATGCGCTGCGCCACGGCAAGCCCACGCTCCACCGCCAGTTCGACGAGGCCACCGCCGTGCTGGCGGGTGACGCGTTGCATGCGCTGGCGTTCGAGATCATCTCCGATTCCGCGACCAGCGGGGATCCGTTCACGCGGATCGAGCTGGTATCCGCGCTGGCGCGGGCGAGCGGGGGCGAGGGCATGGCGGGGGGCCAGATGATGGACATCGTCGCCGAAACAACCGCGTTCGATCTGCCGGTGGTCGCGCGGCTGCAGCAGCTCAAGACCGGAGCGCTGCTTGGCGCGGCGGTTGAAATGGGGGCGATCCTGGGGCGCGTCCCGCCCGAAGGCCGCACTCATCTGCGCGCGTATGCCCGCGATCTCGGGCTCGCCTTCCAGATTGCCGACGATCTCCTCGATCACGAGGGCGACGAGGCGGCGGCGGGCAAAGCGCTGCGCAAGGATGCCGCGGCGGGCAAGCAGACGTTCGTCTCGCTGCTCGGCGCCGATCGCGCGCGCGAACAGGCGCGGATGCTTTCGGAACAAGCCGCCGCACACCTCGCGCCGCACGGCAGCGAGGCGGAACTGCTGCGCGAAGTCGCGCGCTATGTCGTGGAAAGGGATCGCTGATGGCCGATACGATGACCGGGTACGCGAAACGCATCGGGGTTTATCCCGGAACTTTCGACCCGATCACGCTGGGCCATGCGGACATCATCCGCCGCGGTGCCACGCTGGTCGACGAACTCATCATCGGGATGACCACCAATCCATCCAAGAACCCGATGTTCACCGCCGCCGAGCGAATCGCGATGGTCGAGCGGGAGACTGCGGCGCTGGGGATCGCCAACGTCCGCGTCGTGGCCTTCAACGCGCTGCTGATGAAATTCGCGCGCAAGATGAAGGCGACGGTGATCATCCGCGGGCTGCGTGCGGTCGCCGATTTCGAATACGAATACCAGATGGCCGGGATGAACCAGCAGATCGACGACGGGATCGAGACGGTGTTCCTCATGGCCGACGTCTGCCTTCAGCCGATCGCGTCCAAGCTGGTCAAGGAAATCGCGATGTTCGGCGGCGATATCGCGCCGTTCGTCAGTCCGGCGGTGCGCGACGACGTGGTCGCGCGGATCGGCACGGAGGGGCTCCTCGGCGACTATTGACCGCTCCGGGGGCGTGCTCCCGCCGTTCATTGCCATGAAAGCGCAGCGGCGCTATCGAGCGCGCGCACAAACGTCGTTTTTAGATCGAGAACCGTCCATGATCCGCCGCCTGCTTGCCGCTGTCCTGTTTGCCCTGACGTTCGCGCTGGTGGCCGCAGCGCCGGTCGCGGCGAAATCCAAGAAGGCCCCGATCGTCCCCGTCGCGGCGGCGTCGATGCGGTTGAGCGCGGCGATCGACAACGACGTTACCCACGATCCCGGCAACGTCCTGTTCCTCGATCTGTCGAACGGCGGGCGCGTTGCGATCCGCCTGGTCCCCGCCTGGGCGCCGGCGCATGTCGAGCGGATCAAGACGCTGACCGCGCAGGGCTTTTACAACGGGATCATATTCCACCGGGTGATCGAAGGGTTCATGGCGCAGACCGGGGATCCGACGGGCACCGGGCAGGGCGGATCGCAGCTCCCCGATCTCAAGGCCGAATTCAACGGCGTGCCGCATCTGCGCGGAACGGTCTCGATGGCGCGAACCGATCTGCCCGATACCGCCAACAGCCAGTTTTTCATCGTCTTCTACCCGCGATTTGCGCTCGACCGGAAATATACCAATTTCGGCCGGGTGATCGGCGGCATGCAATATGCCGACGCGATCGAGCGCGGCGAGCCACCCGCAAATCCGACCAAGATCCTGCAGGCTTCGCTCGCCAGCGACCACAAGCCGCAGCCCGCGGCGGTCGCCTCACCCGCGGCGGCGCCGATCACCGCGAGCCAGCTCAACACCTCGACCTCGCACTAACGCGCGCCGATGCGCGTCGAGCTGTTCGACTTCGCGCTCCCGCCCGAGCGGATTGCGCTGCGCCCGGCGCGCCCGCGCGATGCGGCGCGGATGCTGGTCGTGGCGGGGGGCGAGCTCGCCGACCGCGGGGTGAACGATCTGCCCGCAATGCTGCGCCGCGGCGATGTCCTTGTCTTCAACGACACCCGCGTCATCCCGGCGCAGCTCGAGGGCACGCGCGGTTCGGACGCCAGTCGCGCAGGGGCGCGGATCGGGGCGACACTCCACAAACGGATCGACTTGCGCCGCTGGCAGGCATTCGTCCGCAATGCCAAACGGCTACGCGAGGGCGATGATATTGCGTTCGGCGAAGGCGTTACCGCGATCGCGGAAGCCCGCCACGCCGATGGTTCATGGACGCTGCGGTTCGCCGGCGACGAGCCGGTCGAGGTGCTGCTCGCGCGCGCCGGGACGATGCCGCTACCACCCTACATCGCCGGCAAGCGCGGCACCGACGAGGCCGATCGCAGCGATTACCAGACGATGTTTGCCGCGCGCGATGGTGCGGTCGCCGCGCCGACCGCGGCGCTCCATTTCACGCCCGAACTGATGGCAGCGCTGGGCGCGGCGGGGATCGGCCACGAGACGCTGACGCTCCACGTCGGCGCGGGGACGTTTCTTCCGGTGAAGGTCGAGGATACCGCCGACCACGCGATGCACTCCGAATGGGGCACGATCGACGGCGAGACTGCGGCGCGGCTCAACGCGGTGCGCGCCCGCGGCGGGCGGATCATTGCGGTGGGGACGACGAGCCTGCGCCTGCTCGAAAGCGCGGCCGACGAGGCGGGCCGGATCCATGCGTTCACGGGCGACACCGCGATCTTCATCACCCCCGGCTACACCTTTCGCGCGGTCGACGGGCTGCTCACCAACTTCCACCTGCCGCGCTCGACGCTGTTCATGCTGGTCTGCGCGCTGATGGGGCATAAAACCATGCAGGCGGCATACGCCCACGCCATCGCCGCCGAATACCGCTTCTACAGTTACGGCGATGCGAGCCTGCTGCTGCCCTGATCGCTCGACAGCGGGGCCCGCGCTTGGCAAGGGCGCGGGCACAATGACCCGCTTCACGTTCACCATCGCCGCGACCGACGGCAAGGCCCGCACCGGGCGCATCGCCATGCGCCGCGGCACGATAGCGACGCCCGCGTTCATGCCCGTGGGCACCGCCGCCACGGTCAAGGCGATGAAGCCCGAAAGCGTGCGCGCGACCGGGGCGGACATCCTGCTCGGCAACACCTACCACCTGATGCTGCGCCCGGGGGCCGAGCGCGTGGCGCGGCTGGGCGGGCTGCACCGGTTCATGAACTGGGACCGCCCGATCCTCACCGACAGCGGCGGCTACCAGGTGATGAGCCTGTCCGAATTGCGCAAGATTACCGAGGACGGCGTGACGTTCGCGAGCCATCTCGACGGCAGCCGGCACTTGCTCACTCCGGAACG
>JANXSP010000033.1 GCA_025356575.1 Novosphingobium sp. | reverse complement strand
GACCGCCCGCATGATCGCGCTGGGAGTATAGGCACCGATCCCGACGAGTGCGAGATCGAACGGACCTGCGCGCGCGCCGATTTCGCTAAACACCGGACCCGCGGCGCTGTCGCCCCCGAACCACACCTTGCGCGGTCCCGCGGCGATCGCGAAGCTGGCCCACAGCGTGGCGTTGCGATCGAATGCGCCGCGCCCGGAAAAGTGGATCGCGGGCAGGGCGGTGAGCGAGAGCCGATCGCGCGACCACGCCTGCCACCAGTCGAGCTCGGTAACGTCGGCGAAGCCGAGTTTTCGCAACATCGGCCCCAGCCCGAGCGGAACGATCACCGGGGTTTCGGCGCGATACCGATAGGCGCGCAGGGCCACCGTATCGAGGTGATCGTAATGATTGTGGCTGATGACGATCGCATCGAGCCGGGGCAGTTCGTCAGCCCGCAGCGCGGGGGCGACGAAGCGTTTCGGGCCAAGCCCCATCGGCCCCGCGACATCGCCGAGGTAAGGGTCGGTGAGAACGAGCTTGCCCGCGATGTTGAGGACGAACGATGCGTGGCCGAGCCAACACAGGCTGTTGTCGGGCATCGTTGAGATATCGGGTCTGGACGGCGCGACCAGCCCATCGGGGAGCACCTTGGGCGGCTTCACCCGCGGCATCTCGCGCAGCATGAACCGCGCGAAATCGGCAAGGCCGGCATCGCGCCGCGGACTGCCCGGGGGATTACGAAAACCCCCGCCGGCGACATGATGCGCAGGCGGGGGCGTGTCGTCAGCAGGCATGGTCGTCAGCAGGCATGGTCATCAGCAGGCATCGGTAAACCTCGTCCATCAAGGCACGTCATTGCAAGCGAAGCCAAGCAAACCGTAAGTGCGGCACGCGTCGCTCTGGATTGCTCCGGACCTGCGGTCCTTGCAACGACGAAGGCGTGTAAAGATCATCGCCCCCCCTTTCTAGACGTCGTGCCTGCTCGCCCTAAGCGCCGAACGTGCGCTGCCACCAACCGCTGCGGGGCGGGCCCGCTTCGGCTTCGGGCTCGGCTTCCGCCGCGGCACTGGCCGGAGCTTCGGCTGCCGGCTCGGTTCCAGCCTTCTTGCGGCTTTTGCGCACGGGCTTGACCGGGGCTTCATCGGCGTTGGAAGCGGGAACCGCCTCGGCCTCTGCGGCTGGCTCGGCTGCCACTTCGGGTGCGGGTTCGGCCGCGAGTTCAGCTTCGGGAGCGACCTTCTTGCGGCTCTTGCGCACCGGCTTGGCCGGGGCTTCCTCGGCGGGAGCTTCGGCCTTCCGGCGGCGCGAGCGCGGCTTGGGCTTGGCTTCCGCTTCTTCCGCGGCGGGCTGCTCGGCCGCGTCGCTCATCAGCGGCGCGTCGTCTCCCTCAGCAGAGTCGCCCTCGGCGGCGTCACCAGCTTCGCCGGTTTCGCCCTCGACGCCGTTCTCGCCGCCTTCGCCTTCGCCGTCACGGCCCCGGCCGCCGCGCCGGCGACGACCACGCCGGCGACGCTTACGCGGTCCTTCGCCGTCTCCTTCGGCAACCCCGGCGAACGAGCGTTCGCCCCGTTCGGCATTGTTGTCGGCAGTTTCGTCGCCATCTTCGCCGCCCTCGGCTGCTTCGCCCTCGGCGCGCGGTTCGGGGGCTGGACGATCGCCGCGATCACCTTCGTCGCGGTCACGCCCGCGGCCGCCGCGGCGGCGCTTGCGGCCCCCGCGTTCGCCGCGCTCGCTGCGACCTTCGCGTCCGCCTTCGCTGCGTTCGTCGTCGCCGGAATCGTCGCGCGCCTCGGTTTCTGCGACCTCATCCTCATCGTCCTCGAACGGAAGGTCGTCGTCGTCTTCCTCGGCAAACGTGATCGTCTCGAACGTCGGCACGAATTCGGGGCGCGGGCCGGACGAGGCGACGCGCATCTTGGCGCCCTCGTTCTCGCCCTCGGGGAGCACTTCGACGCGGACGCCGTAGCGGCCTTCGATCTCGCCGAGATCGGTGCGCTTGGCGTTGAGCAGGTAGACTGCCGCTTCGGTACTGGCGAACAGCGAGATCACGTTGCCCTTGCCCTTGGCGGCCTCGTCCTCGATCAGGCGCAGCGCGGATAGCCCGGCCGATCCGGCGGTGCGGACCAGCCCTGTACCATCGCAGTGCGGGCACCCGCGGGTCGTCGCTTCAAGCACGCCGGTGCGCAGCCGCTGGCGGCTCATTTCCATCAGCCCGAAGCTGGAGATCCGGCCGATCTGGATGCGCGCGCGGTCGTTCTTGAGCGCGTCCTTCATCGCTTTTTCGACTTTGCGGTTGCTGCCGCTGTATTCCATGTCGATGAAATCGATCACGACCAGCCCGGCCATGTCGCGCAGGCGGAGCTGGCGGGCGACTTCGCGCGCGGCTTCGAGGTTGGTGTTGAGCGCGGTCGCCTCGATCCCGTGCTCCTTGGTCGAACGGCCCGAGTTGACGTCGATCGAAACCAGCGCCTCGGTCGGGTTGATGACGAGGTAGCCGCCGCTTTTGAGCTGCACGACGGGGTCGTACATCGCGGTCAGCTGATCCTCGGCGCCGTAGCGCTGATAGAGCGGGACCGGATCGGCGTACTGCTTCACCCGGCGCGCGTGGCTGGGCATGAGCAGCTTCATGAACTCGCGTCCGGCGCGGTAGCCGGCCTCGCCTTCGATCACCACTTCCTCGATATCGCGGTTGTAGATGTCGCGGATCGCCCGCTTGATCAGGTCGCTGTCCGAATGGATCAGCGCGGGGGCCGAGGAGCCGAGCGTGTTCTCGCGGATCTCGTCCCACAGCCGGGCGAGGTAATCGAAGTCGCGCTTGATCTCGGTCTTGGTGCGGCTGAGCCCGGCGGTGCGGACGATGCAGCCCATCGACTTGGGCAGATCGAGGTCCGAGACCACCGACTTGAGGCGCTTGCGATCGGC
>JANXSP010000046.1 GCA_025356575.1 Novosphingobium sp. | reverse complement strand
TACGGCGATGCGAGCCTGCTGCTGCCCTGATCGCTCGACAGCGGGGCCCGCGCTTGGCAAGGGCGCGGGCACAATGACCCGCTTCACGTTCACCATCGCCGCGACCGACGGCAAGGCCCGAACCGGGCGCATCGCCATGCGCCGCGGCACGATAGCGACGCCCGCGTTCATGCCCGTGGGCACCGCTGCCACGGTCAAGGCGATGAAGCCCGAAAGCGTGCGCGCGACCGGCGCCGATATTCTTCTCGGCAACACCTACCACCTGATGCTGCGCCCGGGGGCCGAGCGCGTGGCGCGGCTTGGCGGGCTGCACCGGTTCATGAACTGGGACCGGCCGATCCTCACCGACAGCGGCGGCTACCAGGTGATGAGCCTGTCCGACTTGCGCAAGATTACCGAGGACGGCGTGACGTTCGCGAGCCATCTCGACGGCAGCCGGCACTTGCTCACTCCGGAACGCAGCATGGAAATCCAGCGCCTGCTCGGCAGCGATATCGTGATGGCGTTCGACGAATGCCCGCGCGCCGATGCCCCCCGTGAAATCATCGCCGCCTCGATGCGGATGAGCATGCGCTGGGCCCGGCGCAGCCGCGATGCATTCGATGGCGGCGGCGAACATGCCCAGGCCGCGGCGCTGTTCGGAATCCAGCAGGGCGCTCTCGACGAGGGTCTGCGCGACGAGAGCGCGGCGGCGCTCCAGGACATCGGTTTCGATGGCTACGCGGTCGGCGGGCTCGCGGTGGGGGAGGGGCAGGAGGCGATGTTCGGCGTGCTCGATTTTGCCCCCGGCCAGCTTCCCGCGGACAAGCCGCGCTATCTGATGGGCGTGGGCAAGCCCGATGATCTGGTCGGCGCGGTCGAGCGCGGGATCGATATGTTCGATTGCGTGCTGCCGAGCCGCTCGGGGCGCAACGGGCAGGGCTTCACCTGGGATGGTCCGGTCAACCTGCGCAACGCCCGCCACGCCGAAGACAGTGCCCCGCTCGACCCGCGCTGCGCCTGCGATGCGTGCACCCATTATTCGCGCGCCTACCTTCACCACCTGATCAAGAGCGGCGAAATCCTCGGCGCGATGCTCCTGACCGAACACAACCTGACGTTCTATCAGGCGCTCATGGCAGCGATGCGCGCGGCGATTGCAGAGCAGCGGTTCGCGGCATGGGCTGCAATGTTCCGCCGCGATTATGCGTCCGTCGCAGCACTCACGGCTTAGAGGGAAGTGCCTTTTCAGAGATGACTAAATCGCCCGTCCAAGGTCATCGCGACCACTCGGCGGCTCGAGCAAAGCATTTTTTGCATTAATGCCGGACCCGCGAGCGAACTCGTACGTTGCAGCGCAACAGTTGGAAAAAAGATCGGCCAATGAAAGTACTCATCGTAGAAGACGAAATCTTCGTCGCATTGCATCTGGAATCGGCGATTCAGGATCTCGGGTGCGAAGTCGTCGGCATCGCTCCCGATGAAGCGACTGCGCTTGAGCTGGCGCTGGTCAAACCCGATCTCGCGTTCGTGGACCTCAATCTGCGCGACGGGCTGACCGGTCCGCAGATCGCGCGGACGCTGGCCAACCAGTTCGGTACCAAAGTGCTGATCTTGACTGCAAATCCCGCCCAAGCCGGGGAAAAATTCGATGGCTTGCTCGGCGTGATGGGCAAGCCGTGGAACGAGAATGAGCTCGCCCAAACGCTGCGCAAGGTGCTGAACGCCAAGTCCGACGAGAGCTAGGGCGCCTCAGTCGCGGTGCAGGCGCGCTTCGTCGATGGCGATGGCAACCTTGAGCCCGGCCGGATCCCAATCCTTCGTGATCGTCCCGCCCAGCTGCCGGCGGATGCTGAGATCGGCGAGTTCGGTTCCGAACCCTTCGCGCAGCGGTGAACCCGTTACGACCGGACCGCCGAATTCCGTCCAGGCGACGTTTACCTTGCCGTCCTTGCGGGCGATCGTCACATTTACCCGGCCATTCGCGATCGACAGCGCGCCGTACTTGGCCGAGTTCGTCGCCAGTTCGTGGAAGACCATGGCGATCGGCGTCGAGCCGCGATCGTCGAGTACGACATCATCGCCGCTGATCGTAACGCGCTCCTCACCCGCAGCCGAATAGGGGCTGAAAAGGTTGCTCAGCAAACCGCGCATGCTGCCCTCGATCGCTCCCTCGCGGCGCGAGCTGCTGAGGCGTGCATGACGGTGTGCCCGGCTCAAAGCCGACACGCGGCCCAGCAAATCGCTCAGCGCCGGACGCGATGCTGCGTCGCGACTTGCGGTAAGGCTGATGAGCCCCGAGACGACCGCAAAGATGTTGCCAATCCGGTGGCTGAGTTCGCGGCTGAGCAACTCGTTCTGTTGCGCGATGCGCTTGGTTTCGTCGATATCGGTGCAGGTGCCGATCCAGCGGGTGATTACGCCCGCTTCGTCGCGGACCGGCAGACCGCGGCCCAGCACCCAGCGATAACCCCCGGTGTGATGGCGGAGGCGATATTCGATTTCATAATCTTCGCCGGTGGTGATGCTATGCTGCCAACGCTCCCACGCATAGGCCTGGTCATCCGGATGGAAGACCGTGTTCCATCCCTCGCCATCGGTCGACCCGGGGGAGACGCCGGTGAAATCGTACCAGCGCGCGTTGTAGTAATCGGTTAGCCCGTCGGGCGGTGTCGACCATACCATCTGCGGCATGGCGTCGGTCAGAACGTCGTATTTGGCCTCGCTCGCCTCAAGCGCCCGTTCGGCACGGACTTGCGCGCCGACTTCGGTGTTGACCCCGAACCAGCGGACGATTGCGTTCGAAGCATCGCGGATCGGTACGATGCGCGTCAGGAACGGGCGAAAAATCCCATCCGAGCCGCGCAGCGGAAACGTCATCTCGAACGGCTCGCCCAGACGGATCGCCTCGGTCCATTTTTCGAGAACGATCGGTAGTTGGAGCGGATCGTGGACCGATTGCCACCCCCAGCCAGCCATCTCCGCCGCAGTCGTTCCGCAGTAATCGTGCCAGCGTTTGTTGTACCAGAAGATCGATCCGTCGGCATAGGCGATCCAGCACAGCGTCGGGAGGTAGTTGGCGGCGTTGACCAGTTCGGAATTGAGATCCGCAGAAGCCGCCGGATCGATTGCATCCGGCAGCGTGATCGGATCGCGCCAATAGTCGGGCCCGCCGTCCGATAATTGTCCAGTCACCGGCGCCCCTCTCTTTGCATCACTGCCGAGGCGCGGTTTCGCATCGACCCCGCGCCTGTCGGCACTGCGAGGAATGCCGTGTCCGAGCATCCAAAAAGCGCAGCCGCGGCAGTGGTTCCCACCGTCAAAATCCGACGAACACCGCCGCGTCGGCAACGGCCTTGCGCTCCGAAACGACGGCGTTGGCGGGGAAGCTTTCATCCGGCCAACCCAGCGCGATGCTTTTCATGATCACTTGATCGTCGGGGATCCCGGCATGTTCACGCACCACCGGGCTTTGCATGATCCCCTGGCTGTTGATGACGCAGCCGAGCCCGCGCGACCACGCCGCGTTGACCAGCGCGGTGGCCACCGCCCCGCAGTCGAATGCGGTATCGTCGCTCTCGCGCAGATCCTTGTCATAAGCGATGATCACGCAGACCGGCGCATCGAACTGGCGGAAGCCGCGCAAGACCCAGTCCTGGCGCGCGGCCGCATCGTCGCGGGCGATGCCCATCGCGCTGAACAACTGCTTGGCCACGCCGATCTGGCGTTCGCGGTGGACCCCGGCAAACGCCGACCCGCGGCGAAACTCGCGGCTGTCGGGCTCACCCGCCAGGATCCGCTCGGTATTGCCGCGACGGATCTTCTCCAGCGGCTCGCCGGTGATGACATGGAAGTGCCACGGCTGAGTGTTCATGGACGACGGCGCGCGGATCGCCAGCGCCAGCACTTCCTCGATCAGCGCGCGCGGCACCGCATCGGGCTTGTACCCGCGGATCGAGCGCCGGCCCA
>JANXSP010000175.1 GCA_025356575.1 Novosphingobium sp. | reverse complement strand
GTCGCCGGTGGCGACTGAAACTACGCCAGCGCCAAGCAGGATCAGCGAAAGCGGTTCGAGCAGTCGGCCTAAGATCGCGCGCATGACCCCTTTGACGCGGACCGTGCGATCCGCGTTGGGCCCGTATTGCTGTGTTCGCTGGTTTGCCTGTGCGCTGCTCAGACCATCATCGTCGCACCGCAGTTCGGCAAGAAGGTCCTGGAGAGACAAGGTCCAGAACGGCGGCGCTGCTGCGGTTTTTTCCATATGGAAATTATCAGCATAGCGAGCCCGAGCGGCAGCGTCGGAAACTACGCAGGTCATATGCCGCGGTGAAAGGTCTGATGACGAAACGTCCGCCGACCTGTTCGATACAGATCGACGGTGTTTTCGCTTTGGTCTGGCCGATGCCCGCGCGGGTGATTTGATGCATCCGCCGAAAGACAACTTCACCGATTGCCGTGAACGGGCTTTGCTGCGAGCATGCCGGGGTTTCGGAGGGTCTTGGGCGCGGGGGTATCAAGTGAACGATGACGTTACCAATGCCGCAGGGGCCGAGCATCGCCTAGGCGCAATCCGGGGCGAAACGATGCTTGCCTACTATGCTGCGCCAATCCTCACGGGCTTGATGATCGGCTATCATCAAGCCGGAGTAGGGCGGATGCTGTCCCGCGGTGCCAGCATCGTGGTCTGGGAAATCCACCTCCTGATATTCTGGTCGGCGTGCCTGATCGTGCTCGGACTGCTTTCGCGCGCACGGTGGTTCTCGAGGTTGCCGATCCCTGCCCGGTTGAGCCTGGTGGCGATCATCGGATTGCTCATCGCCCGGCCGATCTATCTGGTATCCTATCAATTGCGCACCGCTTATCTCGTCAAAGAGGGCGGCGACCCGGCAGCGGTGGCGCAAGCGGTCAAGATATTCGAATTTTCGGGCAACTTCTTCAGCCGCGCGCTCGATCTTTATGGTCCCGACATCCTGTTCTGGCTGGCGATCAACTTGCTGCTCCAACGAACCGTCGCCCTGCCATTTCTGCCTGCGCCGCAGCCACTCGACAAAACGGAGTCGGCGCCGGAAGGCGCGAAGGTCGCTCCATCGTCGATCGAGCTACCTCTCCTGCAGCGGGTCAAGCCTGCGATCGGGCGCGAACTTTACTGGCTCAAGGCCGAGGGGCACTACACGCTGGTGCAAACTGCGCTCGGCAGCGATCTGGTGCTGTGCCGGTTCGGCGATGCCGTGGTGCAACTCGCCAGCGACGGGACGCAGGTGCATCGATCCTACTGGGCCTCGAACGCGATCCTGACGCATCCGCGAACCCGGATTGGCGACGGCGTGATTACCATCGCCGATGGCCGGATTATTCCGATCGGCCCATCTTACCTCGCGCATGTGAAACACCTTTGCCAGCAGCTGGGGGCACAAGCGCCGGCTATGCCGGCATAATCAGACAACCTTACGCCGGGTCGGGGGTTTGACGCATCCCGAACGAAGTTTGGTGCAACGTAAACCCGCAGCCGGGTAATAACGTTTGCCCGCGCGGGACCACGCTCTGAAGACTGATGCCGACTACAAGCAACAGCGGGGCACGTTCGGGATGATTATCGGTCGGTTCAAACTTCGCCGCGGCCGCCAGGTCCTGATCGCGGCCCTGCTCGGCGGGACGCTTCTCAGTCCTGTCGCTGCGCAGGCCCAATCGGCGGCAGCTCAGGACCAGTCGGGAGGAGCGCCAGCGGCGCAGAACGACGCCAGCGACGCGGCGACGATCATCGTAACCGCCAAGAACCGTAAAGAGAAGCTGCAGGACGTGCCGCTGTCGATCACTGCGTTCGACAACGCCGCACTGCAATCGGCAGGTATCACCGATGCGCGCGATGTCGCTCAATTTACGCCGTCGTTCAATTTCTACAGCGGAACCGGACGCTCGGATCCCACGGCGCTAGCGATCCGTGGGCTTGCTTCGAATACTTCGGACGAACGCTACCAAGGCCTGAGCATCTTCGTCGACGGGATCGCGCTGTCGGGCCAATTGGTCGGGATCGACCTGACCCAGCTCGAACGGGTCGAGGTCATCAAAGGTCCGCAAAGTGCAACCTTCGGCCGGGCAACGTATAGCGGCGCGATCAACTACATCACCCGCGACCCGACGCCAGACAGCCCAACCGGCTATCTCCGCCTGAGCGGTAGCATTGCAGCAGCAGGCACCAACCGGCCTGGCGCGAGCTATTATGGCGGCGGGCGCTTCGACTTTCCGATCGTAGCCGATCATCTGTGGCTTTCGGTCAATGCGGTCGCCAAACGCCAGGGTGCGCTGTTCCGCGATCCTGGCGACGGTACCCCGATCGGCGAAGAGCAGACCCTGGCAGGCGGTGCGACGCTGTTCTGGAGGCCCGTCAGCAACCTCAACATAAAGACCAGCATCAGCGCGAGCAGCGAGGACGATTCTCCTGGTGCAGTCTACAACCTCCATCCGCGCGAGTTCACCACCGGCGGCGGCACCGCGGCCCCGCTGCCGCGCGGACCGCTTGCGCTCTGGCCGGTCGTCGTTCCCAAGACCGTGCTCGGCCTGACGGGCGGGCAGTTCTTCGTTGGCGCCAACCCGGCGCAGGCCGGACGCACGCGCAGCCGTTTGTTCGCAAGTATGGTCGCGCGCTACGATATGGGCGATTACGAGCTGTCTTACCGCGCCGGCTACATGAAGCAGACGCTGCTCATCAACGACGATTTCTTTTATCGTTCGCAAATTGCGGGCGCCGATCCGGTTTTCGGCCCTGCGGTTGCTGCAGGGACGGCGACGCTGGCGCCCGGTGCGTCGAGCTTCCTGTCGGCCAATCAGGAAAAATTCTGGAACACCAGCCACCAGCTCCTTCTGGTATCGCCTGGCAATCGGCCTTTCCGCTGGCAGGCCGGGGCGTATTACTTTTATGAAAGCGACCTCAACTACGTCGCGCCCGCCAACGTCTCCGCGACCAATCCGCAGGCCCAGACCAGGGGCCAGGAAGCGATCAAGAACTACGCGGTATTCGGCGGGATTGCCTACGATCTGACCGACCAGCTCAACCTCAATCTCGAGGGCCGCTATCAGTGGGAAAACAGCTCGCTCGCCGCTTGCCCGACATGCCGCACTGCGACACCGTCGCCGCTGATCGATCGGCAGAAGGTGTTCCTGCCGCGGGCCACGCTGCAGTACAAGGTGACCCCCGACATCATGGCGTATGCGCTGTTCGCGCAAGGTCAGAAAAGTTCGCGGCTGACCTATGACGTGGTCGACCTCAACAAGGACGGAGTGATCAGCGACAGCGAAATCCAGCTCCTCGTCGCCAAGCCCGAACGGCTCGACAACTACGAGGTCGGGCTCAAGAACACGCTGTTCGGCGGGCGCGTGGTGCTCAACCTGGCGGCCTACTACCAGCGTGTGCGTCAGCAACAGCTGCTGACCCAAAGCCAGGTGACGCGCAGCAACGGCAGCATCGGCATCATCTCGGTCGCGCGCAACGTCGGCGGCTCGACCATCAAGGGATTCGAGATCGAAGGCAGTGCCAAAGTCTCGCCGCTGCTGACGCTGTCCGGCGGTATCGGCTATGCCCATCAGGAATTCACCAGCCCCGACCCGATCACGATTTCGGCGAGCAGCGCAGTGTTCTTTCCCGACACTCGCAAGGACGGCACCGTCGTGCTGCAAGGCAAGACCCAGGCGAATGTTCCTGACTGGAGCGGCAATGTCTCGGCCTTGCTGACGCTTCCCGAAACGGCTTCCGGAGGCAGGTTCACCTTGCGCGGCGACGCGATCTATCGCGGCAAGTTCTTTGGCGATCTCGGCGATATCTCGACGATCGGGGCGAGCTGGAAGTTCAACATGCGCGCCACCTATACCACCGGGCCCTTCGAATTCGCGGTGTTCGGCAAGAACCTTGGCAACGATCATACTGCGACCGGCGCATTTTTGGCGGGCGGCGCATACTTCTGCGCGTTCCAGGAAAACAACGTCGCGGTTTACGGCCCCAAAAGCTCGCAGCGCTGCATGTTCCTGGGGGCACCGCGCCCGCGTGAACTGGGTGCAGAACTGACGGTGCGGTTCTGACCATGCGCGGCTCAGTCCTATGGTTGGGGCTTGTGACCCTGATCACAACCTCTTGTGCAATTTCGGCCGCCAGCGCCGCTCCGCACGTTTTCGACCCCGCCAGTCCGCGCGACAATATCGAGGCATGGGTCAAGCTGGCGGGCGATACCAGCGGTCGTCCGACATTCCGGGTAACGCGGATGGTCGCCTATGCGGTGCCTGAAGACAGCGCGTCGCGCCCGCTGTTCGCCTTGCGCTCGATCTCGCGCAGCGAATATCGCCGGCTTCCCGAAGGCGGCTTCGAATCGCGCTCGCTCGCCTGTGGAGCATATTTCGATGCGGCAAGTGGTGCGCCGATCAACAGTTTCGCCGATCCGCTCGACGGCAAGCAGGTCGCGGTTGCGCCGTTCTGCGGCAAAGTCTCGGGCGAGCGGATTTCGGCGGTGCGGGGTCTGGAGATGACCGCGGCGTTCCCGATGGAAAGCTCGATATTCGGACGCCCCTATCTGCTCGCTTGGCAGATAGACGGACGCACTGCCCACGTCGAACGGGTCGCCCACACGATCTGGACCGAGCCCGGATCGGGCCGGCGCAAGGCGGAAACCTCGGTCGATAGCTTCGATGCCCCGGTGTCTTCGCTCACCGATCCGCGGATCACGTCGATCGACGTGCCTTCCAATTATACGCTGGTGACCGAATGGATGACCGCGATGAAGCTGGCGGGGCGCCCGGGCAAGATGCTGTGGCTGTCGCGCGGGTCGAAGCTTCACAGCGCAGCAGCCCTTCCCGCAGACTTGCTTGCAGCAATCGCATCGGTTGCACAGGGCCGGATGGTCCAGCCGCTCAAATGGTAACGCTGCGCGGGCCGCTGATCAGCCGCCGCGCCGCTTTGGCGGGGGTTCCCGCGGTCGCCCTGGCTGGAACTGGCGCCGCAGCGCGGGTTCGGGCTCGCCCCACGCTCGATCTCGGATCGCCCGAGGGCAATATGCACGCGATGGTCAAGTTGATCGGCGATGTTTCGGGCCGGACGACGGTCGGCTGGACCCAGGGCGACATTTTCGGGCTGCGCGGGAGCGAGATGGCGCGACCGCTGATGCGGTTCGAATCCGCGCGGATCGGGCGCTACACCCGGCGTGCCGACGGCGCGTGGGTCTATAACTACCGCGGGGTGATCGCGTACAAGGCACTCGACAGCGATCGCTTCATCGATAGCTTGGTCAACCCATACACCAACGAGAGCGTGGCGGTGAAGCATTATGCCACGAGCATCGGCAGCTATGCCTATACACGCGTGGGTGTGGAGCCCAGCGCGGCGTTCAAGGGCGAGCGCGGCGAGGAGATGGGCAAACCCTTCCGCTTGCCGTGGACAATTGTCGGCGACGACGTTTGGGTCACAACTGACGAGCGGGTTCGCTACCGGCGCCCCAGCGACGGAGAATACCGGGTTGATAACGCCATCAATCGTTACGCCGGCAAGCTGTCGGAATTGCAGGATCCCGCGCTGACTTCGGCTGCGTGCACCAGCAGCTGGCAGACCGAGCTCAACTGGTTCAGCTGGCTTGGGATGGGCGCGCAGCCCGGAATGATCATGCAGGGCGGAGCCGGGCGAAAGTTTGCCGGCGTGGCCCAGCTTCCCGCCGCGCTGGTCGAGTTCGTCGAGCACAAATTCCCCGGCACACTGACCGCAGGACTGGACCGGCCATGACTTTTCCCGCGATTGATCGTCGGCTCCTCCTACGAGGAGCAGTGGCTACGCCCCTGTTGGCCGCGGCGATACCCGCTGCCGCCCGCGCCATCCCGCGCGGGGTGCGGACGCCAGAGAGCGATATCGACCTTTACGTCCGGATGCTCGGAAACAGCGCGGGCGGACGGACATACGTCCAGTACGACACCGACATTTTCTGCCTGGCCGACCACACCGTGCCGTTGCTGGCTTTCCGCATCCGCGGGAGCGCGCGCAGCGACTGGAGCCGGAGCGGACCGCATAGCTATCACCAGGCCAGCTTCGATCACGGCCTGATTTGCGACATAGACAACGGCAAGGCGATCGATAACTGGCGCAATCCGTTGACTGGGCAGGACAACGTCCCGCTGCACTATCGTTCAGGCCCATTCCGTCGCGATCTCGGGCCGCTCGATGACAAGGGCAAGCCGTTCGTGCTCGCGTTGAAGGAGGCGGGCGGCGGAGTTTGGTTCACCGACACTTCGGCGGGGACGCGGACAAACTGGATTCAGCCCGACAAGTACCCCCTTGCGTCGACCGGCAAGGACGTTTGGCTCGGCACCAGTTCGACTTACATGGTCGAGCGTGAGTTCATCGACGATCCGCGCCGCACCGCGCTGCCAGCGTCCAACTTCTGGAACTTCATCTCCAACTATCCAGCGTGGATGTTGATGGGCGAGCGTCCTGGTTTCGTCTTGTGGCGCTGGATAGCTCGCAAGATCACACGCTTCGGCGATCTCGATCCCTATCTGGTGGCTGAAATCGAACGCCGCCTGCCCGGCTACTTCACGCTCGAAAGCCCGTGGCGCGATTACAGCAACGGCTGGATCCAGTACGGACGGGAGCGCCCGGATGAAGTGCGCTGAAAGGGTTTTTTCAGGCACAGTCAAAGCAAATGCACCAATATTTCCCAGATCGGTTAGCGCGATTTCCAAGTGATTTATTTGAATACTACTTTTCCTTTCCTTTGTTCGCGAAATGTCCTGGCAAGAGGGGACGCAAACCCATCTCATTGTGCCCACCGCTGAAAGATGGAACCAGATTCTGGCTAGTTTGACAGTACCTCCACGACCGGGAACGCCACCGTCGTCGACCGACAAACTCGCATGCAACGCCGCTCAGCAGAACTGGCTGAGTGGCAGAATCTCTTGGGCTAAGCCTCACGCACAATGCCGGAGCTCCGCCCACCGGAGACGAGTTGCGCTTAGACGGACAGCACCGCCGCCTTGCCCGCGGTATCCCTCGTTCCTGCGGGTACCGCACGATTTGCTGCTGTCGCAAGCTACGCCGTCTAGGGAAATGCGGCGGTATCTGACGTGTCCCGGACCCTTAAGCGCGCCGGCGCGTTGTCGATCGTACGAATAGGAGAAAGCCAATGTCACGTATATTTACTTCCGCCTTCGCCGCTGTTGCGGCGCTGGGTCTTGCCACGCCTACGCTCGCGCAGGAATCCATGGGCGCAATGGCGAACAGCAACATGCCCTGGTGTTCAAGCACCGTCACCGACCAGTGCCGCCAGCACGAAGGGAGATCGGGTGCTATGATGCACAACGGAGGAATGATGCGCCACGGAAGGATGATGCATCACGGTGCACGCCACCATCACCGCATGATGCACAGAATGGCCAAACATCACGAGATGATGAAAATGTAACCGGGCATGGGCCGTGACTCTAAGGGTTACGGCCCTCGCTCTACATCCAAAGCATGGGGTACCCACATCCTATTCTTGTTGAGCGCTATTCCGCAAAAGGGAACGCCTTCTTTCACATTTTGAACCAATACTGTTCTGTAAAAAACCCGAGGGCATGCGCGGCTGATTTTCCACCCTGATGCCCCTGCGAACTAATTCCCAATCGGTGTATCAGCACACAACCGACGGCCTGCGATCATACGTCGCGGCCATGAGAATGCTCGGCAACAGCGAAGCGCGAGGTCGGCCGATGGGCCAAAGCCGGGCCAAGAATAACATCACCCGTAGCCAAAAAGACCGTGAGATGGTTATCTGAGGTCATCTAATCCAAAATATGTCCTCGACATGACATGTCTGTGACGCAACCCAGGGCGCCAACGGTTTGGAGCATTTCGCGTGCACGAGCTTCGTTTTGGAGCTACCCTCGTCCAGAGGGAAGACGGTGCCTGTGAAACAATTTTGCCTTGCCGCAAGTTTAGTCATGTTTCTCTACGCCGCGCCTGCAGCCGCGGAGAAGCTAGTCTTCAATCACAGATTATCCGCATCGCTTGAGCAGGCTTTTGAAAGCAATGATCCCGCTCGATTATCGTACAACGACCAAAATCCGAACTATATTACGGACGTCGTAGCAGTGCGCGGGACTTCGGCCGCGCAATGGATCGAAGCGCTGGTTATCGTCGCCCGAACTCCGGATCAGAGGGTGCACAGCGCTGCGGACTGGCTGGCCGAATTGAAGATGCAGGCGGCGCAACGCTGCTCCAGCAACTTCACGACGATTTCGCAGGATGAAATTTCGGTGATGTTCGAGCGACGCTCGACCGGTTGCCCTGCCGGGTATCCGCCCATTGCAATCTATCGTGCGATCGCCGGCAAACGATCTCTGTTCCTACTCGCTGCGATGGCCAAGGATGACATCAGCCCGGAGTCGTGGCGTCAATGGCGCGATGTGCTGGTTTCCGCGCATATCGAATAGATTTCGGCGATGTCACATGGGTGTATTATCCCGGTCACATAAGCTTCGCATTCCTGCAACATTGGACTCCTAGAGCGGCGTTGAAGTCGAGCAGGGGCGGCCATGATTCGTACTCAAGCCCTTGATTCCGACGCAAAAAAAGCTGTTGCTCAGGGAATCAACTGTCATGAATTGCCGTCTTGAACGTTTTGCAGTCTCTTCCATGGCTCTTGCTGCTGCGCTCGTTGTCGCAACACCAGCTTTTGCGGCGGTTACCGTAACCGACCGGGGTGTCGAGGTGGATCCTGCAGCGCCCGCGCCAGAAGGGCCACAGCCCGACAATACCAAACAGGCAAGCCCTTCCCCGGAAGACGCAGCGGCGAACCCCGGCAACTCCGGTCTTACTGACATCATTGTCACCGCGACCAAACGCGAGACCAATCTGCAGCGGACTCCGATCGCGATTTCGGTGCTCGGCAGCGAGATGATCGAACGGCGCCACGTCCAGAGCCTGCTGGATCTTGCTGACGGGGGCGTGCCGTCGCTTCGTATCGCCACATTCGAAGCGCGCCAATCGGCTCTCACTGTTGGCATCCGGGGCATCGTTCCCTTCGACCAAAACCAGGTCGCGCGCGAACCGGGCGTCGGTGTCTACATCGACGGCGTCTATCTCGGCCGCTCGCAGGGCCTCAACGCCGCGTTGTTCGATGTTCAGCGAATCGAAGTTCTACGCGGGCCCCAAGGAACTCTGTTCGGCCGCAACACCGAAGGTGGCGCTCTTAGCATCGTTACCAAGGGGCCAACCGGCGAACTGGGCGGCCGCGTTCAAGCCGGCGTGGGCAACTATGGTTCCTATAATGGCGAATTCCATATCGATCTTCCATCCGTCGCCAACTTTGCCATCAAGGTCGATGGCGTGATCGATCATCAGGACGCCACCACTAAAAACCCGGCCACTGGTCAATATGGTTTTAACTATCACAATCGCGTCGGCGGCCGCATCGCTGGCCGCTGGACTCCGGTTTCGGGGCTGACTGTGGATCTTGCCTATGACCAGGCGAAAGACGAGAATACGCCATTCTACAGCCAGCTGATCAACTACAATCCCAAAGGCTACAACGTTGGCAACTTTGTGGGCACCAAGCTCAATTACCAAGGTTCCGCCTGCAACGTGGTCGTTGCCGGCACTACGACCAATCCCTGTATCGCCCCGTTGGCACCGCTGGTCCAAGTGAGTGGCAACAACCGGATGTCACAGGCGGATCTGGGTGTCACCCAACAACTCAGCGTCGACAAAACGCATGGATTTAGCGCAGCAATCAAGTATAAGCTGAACCCTGATATCGAACTGCGCTCGATTACCGCTTGGCGCGGTGTCGAAGCACACCAGTGGGACGGCTCGGCCGGCGCTCATCGCAGCACTTTTTCGCCTAACGGCCAATTTGGCCGCTATAGCCTTTCGGAACTTTTCCAGCACCAGTTCAGCCAGGAATTGCAAGTTGTCGGCAGCTTGCCGCAAGTCGACTTCGTGCTTGGCGGTTATTACTTCAACGAACACGTCGTCGAACGTGCGGCGACGCCGAGCCCCTTGCAGTGGAATGCAGACGGTACAGGCTACACCTTTGTAAACCAGGTCCCGGCTGACCCCAACGGCCCAATCACCTCATCCAATCAAGGCTGGGACCGGAGGTACTGGTTTGTCCAGCGCGATAGCAATGCGGTCGGCAAAAGCTATGGCGTCTTCGGCCAGGCGACCTGGACACCGGTCGAAACGCTGCATCTCACGGTAGGCGGGCGTTACACACACGAAACCCGCGTCGGAGCGCTTACCGTCATCAACAATGCGCCCTTCACCGGTGGCGTGCTGAATTACAAAAACAGCCGGTTCGACCCGATGGTGACGCTCGCATACGATGCGGCGCAGGGGATCAACCTCTACGCCAAGTACTCGACTGGCTTCCGCTCCGGCGGCGCCAACTCGCGCTCGGGGTCGTTCCGCCAGTTTGCGCCGGAACAGGTAAAATCCTACGAAATCGGCGCCAAGACCGACTTCCTTGATCACCACGTTCGTCTGAACCTTGCCGCCTATATCATGGACCGAAAGGGGACCCAGATCGACTTCGACTATGTCGATACCAATCGGTTCCTTGTCAACGGCGTCACCGCCAACCCCTTCTTCAACAAGCACACTGAAGAAACGGCAAACGCTCCGGGCAATTCGCGGATCAAGGGCATCGAAGCTGAACTGACCGTCCGGCCGTTCAATGGCCTCACGCTTGGCGCTTCCTATGCCTATACCGACGTGAAGATCCCGGCGACCCCGAACCCCTTGGCAGGCCCGTTGTTCGGGATTCCCTATCAGGTCTTCAGCGTCTACACGCCGAAGAACGCGGCTTCCGGCTCGTTCGAGTATGAATTGCCCGTCGGCGCTGAAGGAACGGCCCTTCGCCTGCATATGGATGCGAACTACGCAGACCCGACCTACAGCTTCCAGAACGAACCCGTGCTGACCGATTCGAGCTTCATCGTGAATGCCAGCCTCGCTCTGGCAGACATTCCGCTGGCATCGAACGGGACCAAAGCCACGATCAGTTTGTGGTCGCGCAATCTGTTCAATGAGCACCACATTTACCGCCGGTCGAACGCCAACGACGCTCCGACCGTCAACAACGATGGATCGCTGAACTACTCCGGCGTGCTCGGCGACTACGCTAACTTCAATCCGCCGCGGACTTTCGGGGTCGAAGCGACGCTGAAGTTTTAAGAGCCAGGGCCGAGTAACCTGATGTATTTTGCGGCATTTCGATGCTGCGAAACAAGAGTTGGACAGAGGCGGTCAATCGCCTGATGATGTTCGGGCGGCGGTTTGTCACGTTGCGCCCTACCTTCATCATTTGCGATACAAATTTCGGAGGATCGTCGCTGCCCAGCGGGGCTGGCGAAGCAAAGAGTTGCTTGGCGTAGCATCCGGCTATGCTGAGCAAAGCTGCCCCTTGCTTTCTTAAGTCGAGCGGCAAAGCTGCTGGTTCGGCTTGTCCAAAGGAACGAGTGCGGCCGCCCGGTGTTATAAGCGCGGGTAGCCGCCGTCGGGCCCGCCGCCCGCCGCCAGTTTTCAAAGATGTGCTCAGCGGATATCGTCCCGGGCTCGATGAACCAGCCCTCCATGAAGCGCAG
>JANXSP010000172.1 GCA_025356575.1 Novosphingobium sp. | reverse complement strand
GCACCACCGCGCTTCGCCCCAGGCGCTGTGGCCTGAGGCGCGCAGCGTCATCGCGCTGGGGATGAGCTATGCCCCCGCCGCCGATCCCCTCGCGCTGGCGGACACGGGCGAGCGCGGGCGGATTTCGGTTTACGCGCAAGGCGGCGATTACCACGACACGGTGAAGAAGGCGCTCAAGGCGCTGGCGCGGTGGATGATCCCCGCGGCGGCGCGCGCCGGGCTGGGCGAAGCGGCGGTCAAGGTCTTCGTCGATACCGCGCCAGTTCCGGAGAAACCGCTGGCGCAGGCCGCGGGGCTCGGCTGGCAGGGCAAGCATACCAACCTGGTCAGCCGCGCCGAGGGAAGCTGGCTGTTCCTCGGCGCGATCTATACCGATCTCGACCTGCCAGTGGACGCGCCGCACGCGGATCGCTGCGGAACGTGTACCCGCTGCCAGGTTGCATGCCCGACCGATGCCTTTCCATCGCCTTATGTCCTCGATGCATCGCGGTGCATCAGTTATTTGACGATCGAGCATTCCGGACCGATTCCCGCGGAATTCCGCCGCGCGATCGGCAATCGGATCTACGGCTGCGACGATTGCCTGGCGGTCTGCCCATGGAACCGTTTTGCCGACAGCGCGCGGGCAAACCGCGCATTTCTGCCGCGTGCCGAACTCGCCGCGCCGCGCCTGGCCGAGTTGCTGACGCTCGACGATGCGGGGTTCCGCCGGGTGTTCTCAGGCTCGCCGATCAAGCGGATCGGGCGCAACCGCTTCGTGCGCAACTGCCTGATCGCTGCGGGCAACAGCGGCGAGGCGGGGCTGATCGCGCTGGTCCGGACACTCGCTGCGGACCCCGACCCGGTCGTCGCCGAAGCCGCGGGCTGGGCGCTGGGCGAGCTTGAGCCAGTTTAGCGCGCGAGCAGGTTGCGCGCCTGGCTGGCGATCTGCGCGAGCATCGCCGGGGCGACCCCTGCCGCGCCCTGCGCGCGCGCGATCATGGCGCGGAACTGCGCGATCGCGGGGGCCTGGCGCTCGGCCCAGCGGAGCGCGGCGTCCTCGGGATCGGTTTTGCGCCGCGCCGCCCGGCGCAGGAAATCGAGCCGCATGTGCTGGAAATCGCGCGCCAGCCCGTTAACCAGCAGCCGCTCCCACGGGTCCGACGGGCTCATCCGCTCCGCGGTTTGCTGCGCCCAGTCGAGCCCAAGCCGCGCGCCCAACTCGGTGAAGGCGCGGGTCAGCGCGGCGGCGCCGATGCCGCTGTCCCGCGCCAGCTTGGCCAGCCCCGCCGCACCGTCGAGATCGAACAGGTGCGTGACCTTCGCCGCGGTCTCGGGATCGGCCCCGGCGGCGAGGAAATCGGCTGCAATCCGCGCCGAGTGCTGGCGGCTTTCGGCCGCAAGCAGCTTGCCCGTGGCGCGCGACAGCTCGCGCATTCCGGGGGCGAGCTCGGCAATCAGCTTGCCCGGCGTGGTCGACCCGCCGCCCACGCGCAACAGGTCCGCCATGTGTGTGCTGAGCGCGGCAGCTGCGCGGTCGAACAGCAGGATCCGCGCCTGTTCGGGCATCGCCGCGGTCTCTATCGCGCGCCACACCGCGTCCATCCCGAGCAATTGTTCAGCCGCCACGAACGCCGCGGTGACCTGGGCCAGGCTCGCGCCTTCCTCCTCGGCCAGTTCGAACGGGTGGATCAGGCCGAGCCGGTTGACGAGCCGATTGGCGAGCTTGGTCGCGATGATTTCGCGGCGCAAGCGGTGGGTCAGGATGTCGCGGCGGAACTTCACCCGCATGGCGCCCGGGAATGCGTTGAGCAGTTCGCCCGCCAGCGCCGGATCGGCCGGCACCGCGCTGTCCTCGAGCGCGGACTGTAGCGCCAGCTTGGCGCTTGACAGCAGCACCGCGAGCTCGGGCCGGGTCAACCCGAAGCCGTCGCCCGCGCGCCGGACCAGCGCGTCGCTCGGCGCCAGCCCCTCGGTCTTGCGGTCGAGGTTGCCGCTGTCTTCGAGCGTTTCGATCAGCCGAACGTGCGCCGCGGTGGCGCGCGCGCCGCCGGCCTCCGCGATCGAGAGTGCTAGGGCCTGGAGGCGGTTATCCTCGAGCACCAGCGCGCCGACCTCTTCGGTCATCGCGGCGAGCAGCTTGATCCGCGCCGGCTCGGTCACACGCCCGGCACGCCGGGCTCCGGCAAGCGCGATCTTGATGTTGACCTCGTTGTCCGAGCAATCGACTCCGGCCGAATTGTCGATGAAATCGGTGTTGATCCGGCCGCCTGCCCCGCCCGAACCCTCGAGCGCGAACTCGATCCGTCCGGCCTGGGTGATCCCCAGGTTGGCGCCCTCGCCAATGACCCGTGCGCCGACGTCGCGCGCGTCGATCCGCAGCGCGTCGTTCGCCGGATCGCCGACCTGGATGTTGTTTTCCGCCGCCGCCTTCACATACGTGCCGATCCCACCGAACCACAGCAAGTCGACCTTGGCCTTGAGGATCGCCGAGATCAGCCCGTCGGGGTCGATGCTCGCCGCCGCGATTCCGAGCATCGCGCGCACTTCGCCGCTGAGCGGGATGTCCTTGAGGTTGCGCGCGAACACGCCGCCGCCCTTCGAGATCAGCCTGGCGTCGTAATCCTCCCACGACGAACGCGGCAACGCGAACATCCGCGCGCGCTCGGCCCAGCTTTTCGCCGCGTCAGGGGCGGGGTCGAGAAAGATATGCCGGTGGTCGAATGCCGCGACCAATTGGAGCGACTTGGACAGCAGCATCCCGTTGCCGAAGACATCG
>JANXSP010000171.1 GCA_025356575.1 Novosphingobium sp. | reverse complement strand
CCATCGCGCGCAGCCCTGCTGCCTGTTCGAGCGCGCGCTTGTTCGCCCCTTCGAGCACCGCGTCAGCGGCGAGGACGGCGATCTCGTCGTCGAGCGAAAAGCGCGCCGCCAGCGCCGTCATAGCCGCCGTATAAGCATCGTCGCGGGTCTCGATCCGGCCCGGGTGATAGCGCACAGCCAGCGCCGCGATCAGTGCGCGCTCACGTTCGGTCCCGGCAACTTTCGCCAAGCCGCCGGCTCGCCGTACCAGTGCGTAAAGCGGCCTGCGCTCGGCAGCGTCTTTGCCGTAGTTGATCGTCGGTCCGTCGGTCAGCGCCTGCGCCCACAGGCACATCGCGCAGGCCGGATCGAGACGGACGGCTTCCTTCGCAGCCTCGACCGAAGCGCGGTGGGCGAAGGCGAAATCGAGCTCCATCGCGTTGGCGAAAAACGCCTGCGACTGGGGGACCGAGGTGGTGACGGCGAACCCGCCCACGCCGTAGCCGGTGAGCAAAGTCGGCACTTTGGGCACGAGCATGTCGTCGTGATTGTGCTGGTGCTCGGGATGGAGTGGTTCGGCCAGCGGAGGCGCGGCGGAACCAGCATGATCGTGCGAGGGCGCCGAGCCCTGGTCGCCCATCTGCGCCGAAGCCGCGGCCGGTAACGCCAGCACCGCCAGCGCAATCAGACCGCTGCGAAAATACCCCGCCATCACTGCTCCCCTCAGATGATTCCCACCGCCTTGCCCGCGCGTTCGAACATCCCGAGCACGGTCTCGACCTGCTCGCCGGTATGCTCGGCGCACAGCGAACAGCGCAGCAGCGTCATGTTTGCAGGGGTCGCCGGGGGGCGCGCCAGGTTGACGTAGAGGCCTTCGCGCAGCAGCGCTTCCCACATCGCCGCGCCGCGTTCGAGATCGGGCATGATCACCGCGATGATCGCCGACTGCGGGGTCTGCGTGCCGAGCGAGAACCCCCGCGCCTTGAGCCCGGCGTGGAGCACGCGGCTGTTTTTCCACAAATGCGCGCGCTTGTTGCCGCTGTGCATCAGTTTGCGGATGCTGGTCGCCGCGGTGGCGACGACACTCGGCGGCAGGCTGGCGGTAAACACGTAGGGGCGGCAGACCAGCCGCATGATTTCGAACTTGGGATGGTTCGAAACGCAGAAGCCGCCGACCGTGCCGACGCTCTTGGAAAACGTCCCGATCACGAAATCGACGTCGTCCAGCACGCCCTGGTCCTCGGCCACGCCGCGGCCGTTGGGGCCGATGAAGCCCATCGAATGCGCCTCGTCGACCAAGACCATCGCGCCGTTGGCCTTGGCCACCGCGATCATCTCCTTGAGCGGGGCGATATCGCCGAGCATCGAATAGACGCCTTCGAGGATCACCAGCTTGCCCGCGCCGGCGGGGATCCGCTTGAGGCGTTTTTCCATCGCCTCGATATCGTTGTGCTTGAACGGCACGATCTCGGCGTCGCCCAGCTTGCACCCGTCCCAGATGCTGGCGTGGCTATCGATGTCGAGCACGATGTAATCGCCCTTGCCCGCGATCGTGCTGATGATCCCGAGGTTGGCCTGGTAGCCGGTGGAAAAGACCATCGCGTGGTCCATCCCGTAGAATTCCTTCAGCGCGTCCTCGCACTCGCGGTGGCCCTGATAGGTGCCGTTGAGCACGCGGCTGCCCGTCGTGCCCGCGCCGAATTCGTCGAGCGCCTGCTTGCCCGCGGCGATCACGTCGGGATCGAAGGTCATCCCCATGTAGTTGTAGGTGCCGAGCAGGATCGTCTCGCGCCCGTTGCAGATCGCGCGCGTGGGCGAGAGGACTTTTTCCATCACCAGGCTGAACGGGTCGAGCTGCCCGCTGGCGAGCAAGCCCTCGCGCATCTGGATGAGCGGGTCGAATTTCGAGAACAGATCGCCGCCCGCTGCGTGGATTTCTACGGGTCGGTCGGCCTGAGAAACGCCTTCTGACATGACCTAGCCTTTCAGCTTCACGACCGCATCGATCAGCTGGCCCCAGCTTTCGATCTCGGCCTGCTGGTTCATGCTGATGATGATGTCGAACTCGTCCTCGATCGCGGCGACGAAATCCATCACCGTCAGGCTGTCGAACTCGAGATCCCCGGCAAACGTCGTCGCGTCGGCGATCGCCACGTTCTTGGTGTTGAAGGGCACGACCAGCGCCTTGATCCGGCCTTCGGTTTCTGCGCGATCCATTGCTTGCTCCAGTGATCTTCCGGGCGCGCCCTAGCCGCGCATTACGGCGCAAAAGCGGCGCGCGCCCCGTCTTGTCAAGCGCGCCTTGTCAACAGCAACGGGGCGGAGCATGCTGGCGCGCATGGCAGGGGACGATCAGCCGGACAGCGGGAACGGCACGGAGAGCGGTCCGGCTAGCGGCTTGGCGCCCGCGCCGCTGGCCACCCCCTCGCTGCCCAGCCCCACCGGGTTTTCCAACCACGCGATCCACCTCGTGCGCACCTCGCAGCAGATCAACCTTACGCTGTCGCAGATGGCCGACGCCAAGGCCTCGATCCTGATGGGCGCCACATTCGTCGTGTTCACGATCGCGATCGGTCAGGCCAAAAGCGGGACGATGCCGTGGTCGGTGACGGTGCTGGCGGTCGGGGCGTTCTTCAGCGCGCTGTTTGCGGTGTTCGCGGTGCTGCCCTCGACCAGCGGCAAGAAAATCCAGGGCGGCACCCCGAACAAGCTGTTCTTCGGCACGTTCACCCAGATCGAGGAAGGTGCCTGGGTCGATTCGATCCTCGCCGAACTCCATTCGGACGAGACCGTTTTCCGCACGATGCTCCACGACATCTATCAGAACGGGCAGGTTCTCCAGCGCAAGAAGTACAAGTACCTTGCGCTGGCATACCGTGTGTTCATCGCCGCGCTGTGCCTGACGATGGCCACCTTCGTCATCGAACATGCCGGGTATTGGATGGGGTAACTCAGGCGCGCTCCAGCATCCCGCGCACCGCCGCCATGAACGGGCCGATCGATACCGGCTTGGACAAGTACCCTTCGGCTCCTGCATCGCGGATGCGCTCCTCGTCGCCTTTGCCCGCATAGGCCGTCACCGCGAGGACGGGAATCTGGCGCAGGACCGGGTCACGGCGCGATTCCTCGATCAGGTCGAGACCGGAGACTGCGGCGAGCTGGATATCCATGATGATCAGGTTGGGAACGAATTCGCGCGCCCGGTGGAGCGCGAGGTTGCCATCGGCAACCGGCTCGACCGCATAGCCCTGGCTGCGCAGGACATCGCAGAACAGTTTGCGGTTGAGATCGTTGTCCTCGACAACGAGGATTCGCTTTGCCATTCGCACCCTTCGCGGGCACCCGCCCCGCCTCCTGCTCTATGCATTCGGAAAGGCCCTGACAATCTTGCGCGAACGCACTCCGAAGGCCGACCCCCAGGCCTTGGCACTGGCCGCGCTCGGCTGGCTCCTGGCCGATGACGACCGCGCCGGGCGGCTGCTCGCGCTGACCGGGATGACGCCGGAGGATTTGCGCGCCGGGCTGGGCGAACCCGCGACACTGGGCGCGGTGCTCGATTTCCTCTGCGCGCACGAGCCCGATCTGGTCGCCGCCGCCGATGCGCTGGGAGTGCCGCCCGCGGAGCTTGCCGCCGCGCGCGAAGGATTGGGGGCATGAACCGGCCGCTCGTCATCAGCGACTGCGACGAAGTTCTCCTCCACATGGTCGCGCCGTTCCGCGACTGGTTGGGCGAAGCGCACGATATCGAGTTCTCGATGGTCGGCGCCGATTTCGCCAATGCGCTGCGCCACCGTTCAACCGGTGATCTGGTCGCGCCCGGCGACATCTGGCCGCTGCTCGGCGGGTTCTTCGACACCGAGATGCACCGCCAGCAGCCGATCGCGGGCGCGGTCGAAGCGGTGGGCAAGCTAAGCGAAAAAGCCGACGTGGTGATTCTCACCAACCTTACCGACGAACGCCAGGTCGCCCGCGCGCGCCAATTGCGCGATGTCGGAATCGAGGCGCGGGTGTTTACCAACCAGGGTCCCAAAGGTCCCGCGCTTCAGGCGATTCTCGCCGAGTATCAACCGAGCCGCGCGGTGTTCATCGACGATCTGCCGCAACACCACGGCTCGGTCGCGGAGGTTGCGCCGCATGTCACCCGGTTGCACTTGTGCGGTGAGCCGCTGATTGCCCCGCACATCGCTTGTGCCCACACGCTCGGCCACGCCCATGCCCGGATCGATACCTGGGACAAGGCGTTGCCCTGGCTGCTCGAACGGCTTTGAACTGGAGTACCCGATGACCGATGCCGAAATCGACACCAAGCTTGGCGAACTTGGCCTTGCCCTGCCGCAATCCGCGGCGCCGGTCGCGGCTTATGTCCCGGTGGTGATCACGGGCGGACTTGCCTATGTTTCGGGCCAATTGCCGTTCATCGAAGGCAAGTTGGTGACCGGACGCCTGGGCGAGGACGTCAGCCTGGAACAGGGGACGGCGGCCGCACAGGCCTGCGCGTTGATGCTGCTGGCGCAACTGAAGGCGGCGCTCGGCTCGCTCGAACGGATCGAGCGGATCGTGAAGCTTGGCGTGTTCGTCAATTCCGCCGCGAACTTCACCGATCAGCCCAAGGTCGGCAACGGCGCCTCCGACTTGATGGCCGCGTTGCTGGGCGATGCCGGGCGCCATGCCCGCAGCGCCGTCGGTGTGCCCACGCTGCCGCTCGGCGTCGCGGTCGAGATCGATGCGATTGTCGCTGTTCGCGCTGCCTGATCGCTGGTTCGCGCCGGCGCCCGCGGCCAAGCGGGTCGCGTGGCTGGGAACCTGCGCTTACGCCCACCGCGGCCTTCACGATCAAGCGGGCGCGGTCGAAAACTCGCCGAGCGCTTTTGCCGCAGCAATCGCGCGGGGGCTCGGGATCGAGACCGACATCCAGCGCAGCAGCGACGGGCTGGCGATGGTCTTCCACGACGAAACACTCGACCGGCTGACCGCGGAGACCGGCGCGGTCTCCGCGCGCAGCGCGGCGCAGCTTGGCGCGATCGTACTATCCGGCGGGCATGACACGATCCCGACATTGCGCGCCTTGCTCGACCAGATCGGCGGGCAGGTGCCGCTCTTGATCGAGATCAAATCCTCACGCGGGCGTTCGGCGGGGCGCCAGGTCCATGCATCCTGCCTCGCGGTACGCCGCGTGCTCGAAGGGTATCTTGGCCATCATGCAGTGATGAGTTTCGATCCGCGCGTTGCGCACTGGTTCGCGGTGCATTCGCCGCTGACCGTGCGCGGGCTGGTCGCGACCGAGGAAGGCGGATTGACCCTGGCGCGGCGGATCAAGCGGCGGCTGGCGCTGTGGCACGCGCGCCCCGATTTCCTAGCTTACGACATCCGCGACCTGCCCAGCCGCTTCGCTGCCGCGCAGCGCCGCCGGGGTCTCGCGCTGGTGACGTGGACGGTCAATTCGCCCGAGAAGCGCGAACGTGCCGCTGCCCATGCCGATGCCCCGATTGTCGAGGGTGACGGCGTTGAAGCAAAGGGCGTGCTTCCGGCGTGAGCGCGATCGAGGTCACGGTGCGCGTCGGCGGCAGGGTCGGCGAGTTTAGCGCCGCGGCGTGGGACGCGGTCGCCGGCGGCGCAAACCCGTTCGTCAGCCATGCCTTCCTGACCGCGCTTGAAGATTCGGGCAGTGTCGGCGGGCGCAGCGGCTGGACCCCGGCGCCGCTGGTCATCGAGGGCGGGGCAGGACAGCTCGCCGCCGCGCTTCCGGCCTACGTCAAGGCGCACAGTCAGGGCGAATATGTTTTCGACCATAGCTGGGCCGATGCCTGGCAGCGGGCCGGGGGGGATTATTACCCGAAGCTGCAGATCGCGGTGCCGTTCACCCCCGCGACCGGGCCGCGCCTGCTCCTTGGCGATCCTGCGCTGGCAGCCCCGCTACTCCGCGCGGCCGAGCAGCTCTGCGCCCAGAACGGGCTATCTTCGGCGCATGCGACTTTTATCGAGCCCGCTCAGGTGCCGCTGTTCGAAGCTGCCGGGTGGCTTATGCGCGCCGACATCCAGTTCCACTGGCACAACCGCGGCTATGCCAGCTTCGACGATTTCCTTGGCGCGCTGTCCTCGCGCAAGCGCAAGGATCTGCGCAAGGAACGCGCCGCCGCGCAGGCGGGAGTGACCATCCGTCACTTGCGCGGACGCGAAATCGGCAGCCGCGAGTGGGACGCGTTCTGGCGGTTCTATCAGGATACGGGGGCACGCAAGTGGGGCCAGCCCTACCTCACCCGCAGCGCATTCGATCTCTTCGCCGAGCGCCTCGGCGACCGGGTCCTGCTGATGCTGGCCTATATCGGCGATGAACCCATCGCCGGCGCGCTGAACTTCATCGGTGCCGACACGCTTTACGGGCGGTACTGGGGCGCGCTGGTCGATCGTCCGTTCCTCCATTTCGAATTATGCTATTACCAGGCGATCGATGCCGCGATTGCGCTCGGGCTCGCCCGGGTCGAGGCGGGCGCCCAGGGCGGGCACAAGCTCGCGCGGGGGTACGAGCCGGTCCAGACGTGGTCGGCCCATTACATCGCGCACCCCGGATTTCGCGAAGCGGTCGGCGATTTCCTCGAACGCGAGCGTGCGGGCGTTGCAAACGACCGCGTACTGCTCGGAGAGCGGGCGCCTTTCCGAAAGATCTGAGCGGAAAGCTTTTTTCCAGACATTTAACAAATGCGGGCGCGCCGCCACGCGGGATCGTGCCAAGCGCCGCGGCCACCACGGCTCGGGCGCAGATCGAACATGGAAGATCGGGAATTTACGCCGGTTCACCGGCTCGGTTCGCGCGAGGCGTCGCGCCAGGCCATCCGCATGATCGTTCTTGCGCGCAAAGGTCATCGCCGCCAGGCCGCCGAAGCACGCGATCTGTCGCTCGGCGGGGTCCGTTTGCGCACGCTCAATCCGCTGCGGGTCGGTTCGGTCTATTGGCTCAAGATCGGTTCGCTCGAAGCGCTCGAAGTGACCGTGATCTGGGTCGATCGATTCAACGCCGGATGCCAGTTCACCAAGCCCATCCATCCTGCGGTGTTCGAGGCGCTGATCGCAGCGCTCGATAAGGACTAAGAGATCAGGCGGCGCGGCGCGTGCTCGCGGCGATCCACTCGCGCGCGCGGCGCTGTGCTTCGGCAATTTCCCGCGCGGTCATTTCTTCGGCGATATCCGCGCGGCACCACTGCGCTTCCTCGTGACCCGCAACCGCGGCGAGATTGAACCACTTGTGCGCTTCGATCAGCTCGCAGGAAACGCCATGGCTGCCGGTCGAATAAGCGACCCCCAGATCATAATAGGCGCTGGTATCGCCCTGCGCCGCAGCAGCAAGGCAGCTTGCCACGAGCAGGTCGCCGTTGGCGATGGTGGAAGCGTTGTCGGCATGCGCCAGGCTTACCGGGCCGGTAAAGGCGGCTTGCTGGCCCGCATTGTGCTGATGGATCATGCCCATGATGTCTGTTCCCCCTGAGGTCTTTTGGACCCTCGTGGACCGACCCCCTGACCGGCCACGAGGTCCAAAGTGGTCCGGCATGGTCAACAAATGGTTAACGCGGCGGCGAATCATTCGGGGCGGGCGCAGCAGCATCACGCCGGGTAGTGCCAAGCAGTTGATTCAATTTGATGACGCTGGCTTTGAATTCGTTCGGCCGGGCTTAAGGAATTGCGCCCTAAGGGCCGCTGCATTGCCGCTTGTGTGCCATTGGGGGCGCAGCTATGGGCGCGGCACGATCGGCACGCCGTGATCGACGGGAATACCCGCGATCGGTTTACGGGGCGCCGACCGCCGGTGGAGGTTATTGATGGCAACGATGGTGAGCGACGATATCGATGTCCTGGCCAAGGCCAGACGCGCGTTGCCCGGTGGCTATGTGCCCAGCGATTCGGAAGCTTATATGAGCGAGGGTCAGCTCGACTACTTTCGCCGGCTCCTGCTCGAATGGAAACGTTCGATCATGTCGGCGTCGGCTGATACGCTCCAGCAGCTTCAGGACGGGCCGATCCGCGAACCCGACCTCAACGACCGCGCTTCGAGCGAAACCGACTGGAGCATCGAGCTGCGGACGCGCGATCGCCAGCGCAAACTTGTGGCCAAGATCGATTCCGCCGTCCGCCGGCTCGATGAGGGCGAATACGGGTACTGCGAAGTAACCGGCGAGCCGATTGGGCTGGGCCGTCTTACCGCTCGACCGATCGCGACCATGACCGTGGAAGCGCAGGAAGCGCACGAGCGGCGCGAGCGCGTTTCGCGCGACGACTAGGGCGACGCGCGGCGGATCTGCGGCCTGTCCGCGCCGCCGATTAAGCGTTTCTTTGCCATCTCGGTTTATCCACGAGCCAGGGAAGCAGTGCTAAATGCGCCTCGGCACGCCGCGCGCGCCGGCCGTGCTTGCCGGCTTGGAGTGAAACCAGTTCAAATGAGTACGACCGAACATCGCCAGATCTTGCGCGATAGCCTGTTCGTGCTCGCGGACCTGCGCGTGGACGGCAACGACCAGGTGCACCGCGTGAAGATGCGCAATCTTTCGCCGGGCGGGATGATGGCCGAAGCATCGCTCAAGGTGGTGCGCGGGATGATCGTGTGGATCGATATCCGGAATATCGGCTGGATCGAAGGCTCGGTTGCATGGGTTCAGGGCGCGCGGTTCGGGATCGCCTTCCGCGAGGAGATCGATCCCAAGATTGCGCGTTCGCCGCTGACCATCGGTGAAGGCACCCCGCGGTTCGTCAAGCCGCCGCTGCGATCCTATGATCCGGAAGCGCGCGTCCGCAAGATTTGAAAACTTGCCGCGAAAACGGCATTCCCCCGGTTTTGGCAGGCACCAGCTGCACAGCCATTGGGGCCGCTGCGTTTTTGCGGTAATCTCCGGCAATCATGCCGCGCTTCCCTAAAATCGCTGCCGCTGCCACCGCCGCTACCGTTGCCGCTGCGTTGGTCGCCGGGCTCGGCGGATGCCGCGGGAAGGGTGACGGTCCGCTCGATGTCGTCGTGCTCGGCACGCCGCGCAGCGTGTTCGAAACCGGGCCGCGGCTTTCCCCCGCTGGCCAGCTCGTCCGCTCGGCGACGACCGAAGGCCGGGTCGGTTTCGACGAACTCGGCCGCGTCATCCCCGCGCTCGCCGATCGCTGGATCGTCACCGACGATGGGCAGAGCTACATTTTCCGCCTGCGCGACGGGACCTGGCCCGATGGAACTGCGCTGACCGGCGAATCGGCGCGCGCGGCGCTGCGCCAGGCGCTCGATGCCGTCGAAGGGACATCGCTCGCGCTCGATCTGGCGAATATCGACGATATCCGCGCGATGGCCGGGCGGGTCGTCGAAATCCGCCTCGCGCAGCCCGTTCCGGATTTCCTGCAGTTGCTCGCGCAGCCCGAACTCGGCCTTGTCCGCGCCGGCAAGGGCGGCGGACCGATGACGTTGAAGCAATCCGGAATGATCGCCCTGCTCACCCCGATCGCTCCCGAGAAACGGGGAATGCCCGCGCGTGACGACTGGGCCGGATCGATCCGCACACTTCGTCTCCGCGCTCTTCCGGCAGCGGCGGCGGTCGATCTGTTCGATCGCGGCGACGTCGACGTTGTGCTCGGCGGCCGGATCGAACAGTTTCCGCGTACGACGATGGCAAGCTTGTCGCGCGGGACGATCCGGATCGATCCTGCGCTCGGACTGTTCGGCTTGTTCGTGGCGCGTCCGCAAGGCGTTCTCGCCAGCGCCGAGAACCGCGAGGCGGTGGCTATGGCAATCGATCGCGATGCCCTGATCACGGCGTTCGGGGTGGGCGGCTGGACGCCATCGACCCGGATCCTGCCACCGGCAATCGCGCCGACGCCGGCGCCGGCAAGCGGAACTGCGGCCGCGACGGGGGCCGAGCGGTGGGCCAACCTGAACATCGCGGCGCGCCGGGCGCAGGCCGCGGCGCGGATCGCGCGCTACCGCGCAGCGCACGGCAAGATTGCCCAAATTTCCGTCGATCTGCCCGCGGGCCCCGGGCGCGACGTCTTGTTCGCCCGCCTCCGCGACGATCTGGCGACGATCGGTCTCGAGCTGGTGCTTGCGCGCGACAGCGCAAGCGCGGACCTGCGGTTGTTCGACGTCGTGGCCCGCTACCCAAGCGCGGTGTGGTTTTTCAACCAGTTGAGCTGCACCACCCAGCACGGCCTGTGTAGCGCTGCTGCCGACACGCTGGTCGCCAGTGCGGCGGCAGAACCCGATCCCGCGCGCCGTGCCGTGCTGATCGCCCAGGCGGAAGATACGCTGATCGCGGCCAACCTGTTCATTCCGTTCGGTGCTCCCGTGCGGTGGTCGCTGGTGCGGGCGGCAGTGACGGGGTTTGCCGCCAACCCCTGGGGCTTCCACCCCTTGTTGCCGCTGGCGATGATCGCCAAGTAAGACCCCGCGCCGATTGCCGGCGCTTTTGGCAATGGATCACCACGATGGCCGACAAGTTCGAAATGCCGCCGTTTGCCGCGCAATTCACGGGAAATCACCCCGTCGCGGTGCGCGCGCGGATCGAGGCGCTGGAAAAGCTGCTCGAGCGCAGTTTTGTCATCCCCGGGATCAACCGCCCCGTTGGGCTCGACGCGGTAGCCGGGCTGATCCCGGTCGCGGGTGACGCGATCACCGCGATCATGGGGTTGTACCTGGTGTGGGAAGCGCGCAATCTCGGTCTGCCGAAGTGGAAATTGTGGAAGATGGCCGGCGTCGTCGGGATCGATACCTTGCTCGGTTCGGTGCCTGTCGTCGGCGACGTGTTCGACTTCCTGTTCCGCTCGAACTCGATGAACCTGCGCACGATCAAGAAACACCTCGACCGGCATCATCCGGAGACGCGCATCATCCAGGGCTGACGGCGGCGGCCCTCCAGCTCGGCAGATCGGGCTGGAGGATCATATCGGGCGTTCGGCGAGCATTTCGCCGACCATCGGCGCAAGGTTGGCGTCGAACCGCGCCAGCACCGGATAGTCCTGCGCGGTATCCCAGTGGGTCACGATCTCGCGCCCGTTCCAGAAGTGGAGCGCGTAGGCCGGCGGTTCGGCGATGATCATCGCGCGATTGTCGGGCCGGGCCGGATCGATCGGACGCAAGTCGAGAGTGACCTGGGGCGCGGTCGAGGGACAGGTTGCCACCGTCAGCCCCTGCCAGTGGCAACTCGTCGCGCGGTGGATATGTCCGCAAACCAGGCCGATGACGTTGTCGCGCCCGGTCAGACATTCGGCCAGGCGGTGAACCCAGGGTTCGCTCGGATCGGTGTTCATCCAGGCGATGCCAACCTCGATCGGCGGATGGTGCTGGACGATCAGCGTTGGGGTCGTGGTATCGGCACCCAGCGCAGCGCGCAGCCATTGCGCGCGCGCTTCGCAAAATGCCCCGCCGTGGCGCCCGGGCTCGAGCGTATCGAGCACGATCAGCCGCAGCGGCCCGGCGGCCAGGGTGTACTGGAGGTATCCGCCAACGTATTGGCGCACCGGGAAAACCGCCGCAAAATTTGCGCGGTCGTCATGGTTGCCCAGGCACATCTCGACCGGAAAAGGCAGCCCGGCGAACGCCTCTTGCAACCGCCGATAACTGTCCACGTCGCCGCGATCGACGAGGTCGCCGGTCGCCAGCAGCAGGTCGGGCAGCGGATCGAGCGCGACGAGCCGCTCGAGCGTGCGGTCGAGCCGCTGGCGGTTGAACTCGGCCGGGCTGTCGGGCTCGAACCCCAGGTGGATGTCGGTGATCTGCGCGATCAACATGTCAGCGTTCCGCCACCCGGGGAGCCGGCGCGGGCGCCGGGACACGCCGCCGGTCGGCGCCGGCAAGCGGCGCACGGCGAGTCTCGGCCTTGCGCGCGGCCCACGGTGCGCCGCCCGCGGCGTGGAAATCGTGGCACATCGCACACGTCGAGGCGACCGGGTGATCGACCCTGGCGATATGCGCGCCGCCTTCGCCGACATGGCAGGTGCGGCACCCGCCCGCACCGTCCAGGCCTGGGATCAGCACTTCGCGGGCGTCGTTGCTGCGGGTCACCCCGACATGACATTCGGCGCAGGGGGTCTGGCGGTGGCGGTCGTGGGTGAACCAGCCCTTGGTGAAGTACCGCGATGACTGCGCCACCGGCTGGACGGCGAAGCCCGCGCTCGCCGCAGGGCCGCCGCGGGTAATCTGGTGGCAGTCGCCGCACGCCCCGCTCGGGGAAAACACCGCGGCGATCGCCTGGTCTGCCCGCGCCGGATAGAAGTGGACTGCGCGGGCGTAATCGCGCGCGTCCGATTGGCGCGCGGCGTCGCCCGGGACTCTCCGCGCCAGTCCGCCAAGCGAGGCCGGTCGGGCCGGGCCGGTCGAGCGGTAGAACGCACGCAAATCGGCGACGACCATCGCGGGCTCGCCATGACGAAGCGTGCGGAACGTTCCGCCGATCTGGTCGAAGGTCAGGCTGTGGCAGCTTTGGCAGGCGGTCTCCATCCGCACCGGTTCGAACCGCGTCCCGCTGGGGTCCGCGACATGGCAATCGCCGCAGCCCAGGGCGCCCGACGCCTTGAAATTGCCGACGCGGCGGCGGACCATCTGGGCGACCCCGTTGGTTGCCGAAAGGTGCTGGGCGTGCGTGAACTTGAGCCCGCCCTCCTCGCGCGCCGCGGGGCCGAGCGCGGTCCGGGTGAAGCGCGGGGTCGTGCCATCGAACCCGCTGACGAGGCTCGCCTGAAGGACGGGATGGCTGGTCCCGAAATCGCCCGCATCGGCAAGCTTGGTATCCTTGAGCCGTTCCTTCATCGCCGCGTGGCAATCGGTGCAGAAGCGCTGCTGCGTCGCGGGCATCGGGCCGGAGCCTTCGTGTTCGGTATGGCAGTCGGTACAGCGCCCGGCGGGGCGGTTGAACGCGTCCGCGACCGCCCGCTGAAACTTCGCCATGCCCGCGGGCGCGCCGCGCGCCAGCGTCAGCCGCTGCGCGGCGGTCTGCCCCGGACGGTCGGCGATATGCTGGTGCGCGTCCTGGGTGTGGCATGTGAGGCAGGCATTATCGCGCACTGCGACGAAGGCCTGGGTGTGGCACGCCTGGCAGTCGCGGCCCAGCTGCTGGTGAGCCTGGCTGAGCTTGCCTGGCGACCACAATTCATCGCCGTGGAACTGCGCCGGGCGCGTCTTGGCGTGATCGAACTGCATGTAGCTCCAGACCGGCCAGGCGAGGCACGACAGCAGCACCAGCAGCGCGAAACCCCAGGCCGAAACGCGCTTGCCCGGGAGCAGTCCCTTGAGCGTGTAGGCCGTACCGAGATCGCGGTCCTCGGCGGATTCGGACACCGCCTCGATCCGCCGTACGGTAATTTCCGGAAGCCCGCTGGCGTCGTCGCGGGCCAGCGTCAGGCGATATCCGCCGAAGCCGAGCTCGGCCCCCGCCGCCAGGTTGAGTTCGCGGCGCACGGTGCTGCGGCCGTTGACCTCGAACGGCTGATTGGCGATCGATTCGATCGTGAGCGTGTTGCCTCCCGAACTGCGGACGCGGGCGTGCCGCGGATCGACCGCAAGATCGGGAAGATGGATTTCGCACGCGGCGTCGCGGCCGATGGTCAGGGTATCGCCCTCGACCCGCGCGGTGCGGACGATTTCTTCGCCGCTGGCCTTGAGCGCGATCTGGCGGACGATGAAGCTCACGCGCTCACCAGTAAAAGAACACGGAAACGATGTGTGCCGACAGCGCCGCCAGCAACGCGAAGGTCATCGGCACGTGAACGTACAGCCACAGCTGCAACCACGCCTTGAGTTTGAGGTGGCGGCGCATCCGCCCGAGCATCGCTTCTTTGCGCGCCAGCAGGCTGTCGACCTTGTCGAGCGGATCGCCCGCGGTGCGCGGGCGGAACGCGCGCGCCTCGCGCAGTTGCCGCGCGGCGCGGCGGGTGGCGCAATTGGGATAGCTGCCGCTGACCCGCGCCACCAGGCTGCCGGCGAAAGGATCCTCGTCGAGGCTGGTTTCGACCAGCGCCGCATCATCGGGCGCAAGCGGCTGGGCGGCTTCGTGCAGCTGGCGATCGAGCGAACGCAGCGCCTCGATCATCTGCTTTTCGGTGATCGCCCCGCCCGCATCGAACCGATTGTCCGACAGCGCGCGCGGGAGCACCGCATAGGCCCAGACCCCGAACATTCCGCTCGCGATCACCAGCAGCATCAGCGCCCAGGCCAGGGTGTGGACGTTCCACGCGAAGTTGAACCCCGAATGGAGCGTCCCCACGACCAGCAGCGCCAGGCCGAGATAGACGTGCGCGCTGGTCCACGCCTTCAGCGACCAACGTCCCGGGGTGATCGCGCGCTTGCGCATGCCGAGCATGGTCAGCCACACGATCAGGAGCGCGCCGATCGTGCCGAGCGAATAGCCCAGCCAGCTACCCCCGAAGTGCGCCGCGGATACCCCGGCGAACAGATACAGACCCAGGCTGAGGAGGGCGAGCGTGCCGCCGACCTTGGCCCAGCGTCCGCTGGCGTGGGTGAGGAACCCATCGTGGGCCGAGACCCGCTCGCGCGAGATTTTGCGGGTTCGGCGGGGCGCGGCGGTCGTCGTCGTCGCGGCGGCGGTCGCGGCGGTTTCGGCGGGACCGGTTTCCAGCCCCGGCTCGGACAGCAGCGTCGCCATCAGGTGCTTTCATGCTCGAGCCGGGCGACGGTCAGGAACTCGTCGGGCGCGACGCGGATCGCCGCTCCGGTCGGGCAGGCGCGCACGCAGCTCGGCCCGCCATCGATCCCCGCGCACATGTCGCACTTGATTGCTTTCTTGCGGTCGAGCGCCTGGTCGATGGCCGGGTCGCCGGTATAGCGGGTGTGCTTCTTCGACCATTTGTACGGCGGTTCACCCGGTCCCGGCCCCGCGCCGAACAGCAGCCATGATAGCAGCGGCGGCTTCTTGGGCGGGACCTTTTCCATCCGGATGACGCCATAGGGGCAGTTGCGCTGGCAGTTGCCGCAGCCGATGCAGGTATCGTCGATGAACACCTCGCCATCGGGTCCGCGGTGGATCGCATTGGGCGGGCAATCGGCCATGCAGTGCGGGTGTTCGCAGTGGCGGCAGCTGGTGGGGACGTGGAGGTGAGCGAAGGTCTTGCCCGCCTCGCGGTCGAGCCGGCTCAGCCCGTCATGGCTGTCGGCGCAGGCCTTTTCGCAGTTGTCGCAGCCGACGCAGAGCCGCTCGTCGATCAGGAGGACGTCGGTCGCCTCGCCGAGCCCCTGTCCGACGAGGAACTTGGCCTGTTCGGAAAACAGGTCGACCACGCCCGAAAAGCCGTCCTTCTTCGATTCGATCAGCGCGTTGGTCTTGCGCCGCACATCCATGTCGCGGCGCGCGCGTTCCAGCAGCGCGGGCTTGGCGGCGAGCACTTGCCCGAACGCCGCGCCATCGATGCGGATGACTTCCGATTTGATCGCGGCGCGGACGGTGGCGGTGCGCTGGCCGCCGTCGATCAGCGCCATCTCCCCGACGTACGAACCCGCGGGAAGGTACGAGAGAAACACCGGCTTGCCGCCGATTTCCTTTTCCACGATCATCGAGCCGACGCGGATGACGAAAATGTCGTTTCCGTCCTCGCCCTCGGTGATGATCGCTTCGCCGGCCTTCACCTGTTGAATTTTCGCCGTTTCGACCGCGCCGGCGATATCCTCGCTGGTCAGCCCGGCCCCGAACATCTGGAGCAACTGGCGCTCGACCCCGATGCGCTCGATCGCCTTTTTGGCGCTGGGCACCTGGCTCTGCAACTTGAGCGCGGCGTTGCGGCTGATCTCGACGCAGATCGCGGGCTCGGCAGCCACGATCGTCGCGCCGCGGCGGCGGCCCGAGATCAGGCCGACTTCGCCGAAGATCGAGCCTTGTTCGATCCGCACGACTTTGCTGGGGTCCGCGGCGTCGACCAGGACATGGACGCTGCCCCCGGCGATCCCGAACAGCGAGGAGCCGGGATCGTTGCGCTCGAACACCGTTTCGCCCTTGGCATAGGCGCGGACATCGGAATCGAGCATGAATTCGCGCATCTGCAGCGGGCTCATCCCCTCGAGGATGGAAACATTGCTGCGGACGAATTCGAGCCATTGATCGACGCTGCGCTTGCCCGGGAGCCCGGCGAACTTTGCCGCCAGCAGCGGCTCGTCCGCAGGCTTCAAGGTGGTGTTGCCGTCGATGAACTCCGCCACGTCATAGCCCTGGTTCATGCAGTGCTTGATCAGCGGATACCCGGCGAGCGCGCCGATCACGAAAATCCCCGGCGCGGTCGATTCGAAAGTCGGCGACAGCACCGGGAACGCCAGCCGATCGGCGCTTGCGAACTCGATCCCGCAGCTTTCGACGAACCCGCGCGGCGGCGCCGATCCGATCCGCGCGATGATCCGGTCGCAGCGGATGCGTTCCTCGCCGTCGCGCGTGGTCAGCACGATCCAGCCCGGCTCGACCTCCTTGGTCTCGGTTTCGTAGCGGATCGTCAGCTTCTTGGCCTCGTGATCCTCGACCAGCGCCTTAGCGTTGGGCTCCTTGGCGGTGGCGAAGCTTTCGCGCACATTGGTCGAGCGCGGGGCCCGGTTGAGCACGGTAACGATGTTGCCCTGGGCGGCGTCCTCGGCCAGCCCGCGCGCGTTCTCGATCCCCGCGTCGCCGGTGCCGATGACGACGATATGCTCGTCGAGGATCGCGGTGGGATCGTCGAGCTGGTAGGTGACATGCGGCAGATCGCCGCCGGGGCAGCGCATCAGGTTGGGATTGCCCTGCGTCCCGATCGCCAAGATCACCGCCTCGGCCATGACCGTCTCGCCGTTGGTCAATTCGATCGCATAGGGCGGGGCGTGGCGCTGGACTTCCTTGGTGGTGGAAGTCCCGTCGCGCGCGCGGGTGACGATCTTCTGGACAGAACCCTCGATCGCGGGGCCTGTGCCGCGGATAGATTTGACATCGGCGTTGTACTTGACGTTCACGCCGATCTCGCGCGTCCGCTCGTTCCATTTGCCCAGGATATCCTCGCGCTTGCCCGCGGCAAACTCCTGGTCGGAACGCAGGACGAGCTGCGATGGCGTCGCCATCACGTGCTTGCCCTTCTGATATTTATAGATCGTATCGGAAAGGTGGTCGGTCTTTTCGAGCAGGACGTGGCTCAGGCCAAGCTGCGCCGCACGGCCGGCCGCGCTCAGCCCGGCGGGACCCGATCCAACGATCGCAACTCGGAACATCTCGCTCACCGGTCCCAATTCCCCCGCCGCAACACGTCAAGCGCAAGGGCCTTGAACACCCCCGTCGCTTGTACCTGTCTGGACCCGACCAGGGCAGTCTAGCCCAAGGCCGGGCGATTGCCATCGCAAATCCACAACCGGTTCGGAATCGCCGATCGACTGCGCACGCTTGCCAGCGCCGATCGTGCTCGGATATGCGCCGCGTCACAGCAGCAGGGCCAAACATGCCAGACGCAGCCGATGATATGCCCGAAACGCAAACGCTCACGGTGCCGCGGCGCGCTTTGTTTCCGCGCGCGGCGTTGTGGCTGGCCGCGGCGTTGGCGCTGGCTGCGGTGATCGTCGCGATCACGAGGGCTCGGCAGGGCGAGCGGGCGCCCGCCGCGATCGCCGCACAGCAATCGGCCGGTCAATCGGCTGCGCCATCGGTCGACCAGGCGATCGCCACGCTCGAAACGCGGCTGGCCAAAAACCCGCAGGATGCCGAGGGTTGGCGGATGCTCGGTTGGGCCTATTACCAGACCGAGCGATACGGCGAGGCGGCGACGGCCCTGAAGCGCGCGACTGCGCTCGATCCCCGCAATGCCAGCTACCAATCGTTCCTGGGGGAAACGCTGGTCCTCGGCAGTGCCGACGGGAGCGGCATGCCCGCCGACGCGCGCGCTGCATTCGGCCGCGCGCTCGCGCTCGATCCCAAGGACGCCCGCGCACGTTATTTCCATGCGGTTGCGCGGGATCTCGACGGCGATCACCGCGGCGCGATCGAAGAATGGTTCGCGCTCCTGGCCAAGACCCCGGCCGACGCTCCGTGGGCGCAGGATGTGCGCGACGTGATCGCCTCGGCGGGGAAGAAGAACGGGGTCCCGGTCGACGCGCGGTTGGCCGCAGCGCGCCAGCCCGCCGCCGCGGCGGGTTTCGTTACCGACGGCGGGGCAAAGGCTGCTGCAGCGATCCCCGGGCCTTCGCGCAGTCAGATCGACGCGGCGCGGTCCATGCCTCCTGGGGCGCAGGATGCGATGATCCGCGGGATGGTCGATCGGCTGGCAGCGCGGCTGGCCAAGCAGCCCGGCGATGCCGATGGCTGGATCATGCTCATGCGCAGCCGCATGCAGCTGGGAGAAGCAGCGGCGGCGGCGCTCGCCTTGCGCGATGGTCTTGCGGCGCTGCGCAATGATGGCGCGGCCAGCCGCAAGCTGCGCGAAGCCGCCGCAACGCTCGGCATTTCACCGGGCTGATGGTCGCGCTCGCGACTCGCCTGAGACCGCGGGTTTACGGTAAATTAACCTTTGCTGTTCATTGGTCCTATGGTTAATCCATGGAAACACCCGTTACGACGGGGTTACCGACGGGAATCGGGGCTAAGGGGGAACCAGCTCATGCGCGTGCTACTGATCGAGGACGAACCGACCACGGCCAAGGCCATCGAGCTCATGCTCACCACCGAAGGGTTCAATGTCTATTCGACCGACCTCGGCGAAGAAGGCCTCGATCTCGGCAAGCTCTACGATTACGACATCATCCTGCTCGATCTCAACCTGCCCGACATGCACGGCTACGATGTGCTCAAGAAGCTGCGCGTCGCCAAGGTGCAGACCCCGGTGCTGATCCTTTCGGGGATTGCCGAGATGGATTCCAAGGTCCGCAGCTTTGGCTTCGGTGCCGACGATTACGTGACCAAGCCGTTTCACCGCGAAGAACTCGTCGCCCGGATCCATGCGGTCGTCCGCCGCTCCAAAGGCCATTCGCAATCGGTCATCCGCACCGGCAAGCTCGCGGTCAACCTCGATGCCAAGACCGTCGAAGTCGACAGCGCCCGCGTGCACTTGACCGGCAAGGAATACGCGATGCTGGAACTGCTCTCGCTGCGCAAG
>JANXSP010000075.1 GCA_025356575.1 Novosphingobium sp. | reverse complement strand
GCGCCATGACTGACCGCGCCAACATCCGCGATGTTGCCGCGCGCGCGGGGGTGGCGGTGAAGACCGTCAGCCGGGTGCTCAACGCGCATCCTTACGTGGCCGCCGCCACGCGCGAGCGGGTCGAACAGGCGATGCGCGCGCTCGACTTCCGCCCGAGCATCGCCGCGCGGATCCTCTCGGGCGCCAAGTCCAACCAGATCGCGCTGATCTACGACAACCACAGTCCGTATTACATGCACCAGATCCAGACCGGGTGCTGGGAACGCTGCCATGCCGAGGGCATCCGCCTGCTCGCCCAGCCGGTCGACGTAACCGACGCCGATGTCGGCGACCAGATCCGCGGGCTGGTGAGCGAAACCCACGTCGACGGGATCGTCCTGTCCTCGCCCGTTACCGACTGCGACCCCGTGCTGCGCGCGCTGGAGGCGATGGACGTGCCGTTCGTGCGCATATCGCCGGGCACCAATCACGCGCTGACGAGCAGCGTGTTCATGGACGATGCGCAGGCTGCGGACGACATGACCACGCACCTCATCAACATGGGCCACCGCCGGATCGGCTATATCCGCGGGCACCCCAACCACATGGCCTCGGGCGACCGCCAGTTCGGCTACCGTCGCGCGCTCGACCGCGCGGGCATCGCCTATGAGCCGCAGCTGGTGGCGGACGGCGCGTTCGATTTCGACAGCGGCACGCGCGCGGGCAATTATTTCCTCGACATGGCCGATCCGCCGACCGCGATCTTCGCCGCCAACGACGATATGGCCGCGGGCGTGCTCGCGGTAGCGCACGACCGCGGGCTCGAATTGCCGCGCGAACTTTCGGTCGCCGGGTTCGACGATACCACGCTCGCCCGCACCGTCTGGCCGCCGCTGACCACGATCCACCAGCCGATGTCCGAACTGGCGCGCACCGCCACCGACCTGCTGATCGCGGGGACCGAGACGATCGTCCACCGCCGCCTGCCGCATACCCTGATCGAGCGTGCCTCGGTCGCCCCGCCCTACAGGAAACCGACATGAGCCAGTTGCCCTCTCCCCCCGCCGCGCGCACCCTGGGTGCCAGCGGGATCGCGATTTCACCGATTGCCTGGGGGATGTGGCGGCTCGCCGAGAACCGCCGCAGCGCCGCCGAAGCGGCGCGGCTGGTCCACGCCGCGCTCGATGCCGGGATCACCCTGCTCGACACCGCGGATATCTATGGCTTCGATGGCAATGCCGGCTTCGGGGATGCCGAGGCATTGCTCGGCGAGGTCCTCGCTGCCGAGCCGGCTTTGCGTTCGCGGATGGTGCTGGCGACCAAGGGCGGCATCCGCCCGCCCGCGCCCTATGACCAGAGCGCGGCCTATCTGGCCGAGGCGATCGACGCTTCGCTGCGCCGGCTGCAGGTCGAGCGGATCGACTTGTGGCAGGTCCACCGCCCCGATATCCTCGCGCATCCGCAAGCGGTCGCGCGCGCGCTCGACAGTGCGGTGGCGGCGGGCAAGATCGCCGCGCTCGGCGTGTCGAATTTCACGCAGGCACAGACTGCCGCGCTCAACCATTTCCTCGACCACAAGCTGGTCGCGACCCAACCCGAGATCAGTCCGCTGCGGATCGCGGCGTTCGAGAACGGCGAGCTCGACCAGGCGATGATGCTCGGGCTGACCCCGCTGGCGTGGTCGCCTTTGGGCGGTGGGCGCTTGTCCGATCCGCAGGCGCCGCGCGATCAGGCGGTGGCTGCCGCGCTCGATCAGATCGCCCGCCAGCAAGGCGTGTCGCGCAGCGTCGCGGCCTATTCGTGGCTGATGGCGCACCCCGCGGGCATCGTCCCGATCGTGGGCTCGCAGCAGGCGGAGCGCATCGCCGAGGCCGCGCAGGCGCTGACCGTGAGCTGGAGCCGCGAGGAATGGTACGCCGTGCTGATCGCCGCACGCGGGGAGAAGCTGCCATGAGCGATGCCGGCAATGCCGGGGCGGCGTATCCGCCCTGCGAAGTCTCCTGGTTTTCCGCGCTGTGCGACGACGATTACGAGTTCCTCGGCGTCCCCGATCCCATGCTCAAATCGAGCTGGGAGCATTGCCGCAACATCGTTCTGGCGGCCGAAGAGGGCGGGTTCGACAATATCCTCCTGCCCTCGGGCTACGAGCTGGGGATCGACACCACCGCCTTCGCCGCCGCGATCGCGCCGATGCTCCGGCGGATGAAGCTGCTGTGGGCGACGCGGATCGGGGAGGACTGGCCGCCGCAGCTGGCGCGGCGGATCGCCACGCTCGACCGCATTCTCGGTCCCAACGCAAGCGGGACCGGGGGCCGGCTCAACATCAACGTGATTTCGTCCGACATGCCCGGTGAGAAGCTCGCCAGCGCGCCGCGTTACGGGCGCGCCACGGAAGTGATGAGCATCCTCAAGACGCTGCTTTCGGGCCAGGCGCTCGACCACCAGGGTGAACACTACAAGCTCAAGCTCGATCCGCCGCGGATCGGCACGCTGTCGGGCAAATGTCCCGCGCTGTATTTCGGCGGGCTGAGCGAAGACGCCCGCGAATGCGCTGCGCAAGGGTGCGACGTGTTTCTGATGTGGCCCGATACGATGCCCAATGTCCGCGCGCTGATCGCCGACATGACTGCGCGCGCGGCGAAGTTCGGGCGCACGCTCAAGTTCGGTTACCGCGTCCATGTGATCGTGCGCGAGAGCGAGGACGAGGCCCGCGCCTATGCTGCGCGGCTGGTCTCCAAGCTCGACGACGAGATCGGCCGCGCGATCCGCGAACAGAGCCGCGACGCGCACAACGTCGGGGTGCTGCGCCAGGCCGCGCTGCGCGATGCCGCAGGCGGCGACGGGTTCGTCGAGGACAATCTGTGGACCGGGATCGGCCGCGCGCGATCGGGCTGCGGTTCGGCGATCGTCGGCGATCCCGATCAGGTACTGGCCAAATTGCGCGCCTACCAGGACGCGGGGATCGATGCGTTCATCCTCTCGGGCTATCCCCACGCGGCGGAAGCGGACCTGTTCGCGCGGCATGTGCTGCCCCGGATGAACCACGCAGCGCTGGAGATTTAGGCGTTTTTTCCAGCCTTACGGCTGGGTACGGCACCGGCGCGCGAGGGTCCAGCTTGCTGGACCCGGTCCACGCAATCAAAGCCTGCTGTTGCCCACTTCGCGCTGGCTGCCCGGCGGCAGCACCCGCCGGAACAGCTTGCCGCGCTCGCTGTACAGCACCAGCGCCAGGCACACGAGTGATCCGCCGAGCAGCGCGTAGGCGAGCGGGCGCGCGGTGCCATCGTAGGCCTGCCCGACCAGCGCGCCCATGATCGCGCCGAGCGTGATCCGCACGAACATCTGCACCGACGATGCCGCGCCCGCGATCGCGCCGAACGGCTGGAGCGCGATCGAGCCGAAATTGGCGCCGATGAACCCGATCAGGCTCATGTTCGCGGCCATCACCGGCACGAACTGCCACAGCGTCTGGTGCGGCAGGTGCGAGAGCACGACCTGCACCGCGCTCACCGCGATGAACCCGAGCAGCGCGCCGTGGCTGACCCGGCGCGCGCCGAACCGCTCGACGATCCGGGCGTTGGTGAAGTTGGCGGCGATCATCGTCGCGGCGCATCCGGCGAAGATCAGCGGGAACCGCGTGCCCGCGCCGAAATGCTCGCCGATCAGTTGCTGGGCGCTGTTGACGAACCCGAACAGCGATCCGAAAATCACCGCCCCGCCCAGCACATACCCAGTCGATCCGCGGGTCAGCAGAGTCATTCGCATGTTGCGCAGGATCGTGGCGACATGGATGTCCTGGCGGTTTTCGGCGTGGAGCGTCTCGGGCAGGCGCAGCCACGCCCACACCCCGACCACGCCGCCAAGCAGCGCCATCGCCACGAATATCCCGCGCCACCCGGCGATCCCGAGCAGCGCCTGGCCCAGGCTCGGCGCGAGCACCGGCACCGTCATGAACACCACCGCCACGCTCGACAATAGCCGCGCCATCCGGTCCCCGCTCACGCGGTCGCGGATGATCGCGTTGGGCATCACGGTCAGCGCGGCACTGCCGACTGCCTGGAGCACGCGCGCGGCCAGCAGCATGGGAAAGCTGGTGGCGACCGCGCAAAGCAGCGTCATCGCGATATAGACCGCCAGTCCGACGAACAGAACGGGGCGCCGCCCATAGCGATCGGACAGCGAGCCGGGAAACAGCGAGCAGACCCCGCTGGCAAGGAGGAACACCCCGACCACCAGTTGCCGGCGATTGGCATCGGCGACGCCGAGGTCCTTGGCGAGCACTGCCAGCGCGGGCAGCATCGTGTCGATCGCCAGCGCCTGGAGCGACATGATCAGCGCCATCAGCGCGACGAACTCGCCATCGCCGAGCTTGCGCGGCGAGGCGCGAAATGTTGCAGGTGCGTCCATCGCGCCCCCATGCCCCGATCGCGCCGTGCTGGCCAGAGCGTGATTACGAAACGCCGATTATGGCGCTATCGTCGTGCGATGAGCGCGGCCGCTTCCGATCCCGACGACACCGGCAGCGGCCTGCGCAAGATCATCCACGTCGATATGGATGCGTTCTTCGCCAGCGTCGAACAGCGCGACGAGCCGGGCTTGCGCGGGTTGCCGGTTGCGGTCGGCGGATCGTCGGGACGCGGGGTGGTAGCGGCGGCAAGCTACGAAGCGCGGCGGTTCGGGGTGCGCTCGGCAATGGCCTCGGTGCGCGCGATCCGCTTGTGCCCCGACCTGGTGTTCCGCAAGCCGCGGTTCGAGGTCTACAAGGCGGTCTCGCAGCAAATCCGCGCGATCTTCCTCGACTACACCCCGCACGTCGAGCCGCTGAGCCTCGACGAAGCCTATCTCGACGTTACCGACGATCTGCGCGGGATCGGATCGGCCACGCGGATCGCCGAGCTGATCCGCGCGCGCATCCGCCAGACCACCGGGCTGACCGCAAGCGCCGGCGTCTCGTACAACAAGTTCCTCGCCAAGCTCGCGAGCGACCAGAACAAGCCCGACGGACTGTGCCTGATCCGCCCCGGCGAAGGCGCGGCGTTCGTCCAGGCGCTCCCCGTCGCCCGGTTCCACGGGATCGGCCCGCGCGGCGCGGAGAAGATGGCCGGGCTCGGCATCGCGACGGGGGCCGACCTGGCCGCGCACGACCTGGCGTTTCTGCGCGCGCATTTCGGGAGCATGGCCGATTACCTCTACCGCGCCGCACGGGGGATCGACTTGCGCGCGGTCCGCGCCGATCGCCCGCGCAAGTCGCTGGGCGGCGAGCGGACCTTCGACCGCGACATTTCCTCGGGCGCGGCGCTGCGCGATGCGCTGGAGGACATCATCGCCATCGTCTGGGAGCGGATCGACAAGGCGCAGGCCCGCGGGCGGACGGTGACGCTCAAGCTCAAGCACGTCGATTTCACGCTGCTCAGCCGCGCCCGCTCGGCCCCGCAAGCGATCGTGACGCGGCAGGAGTTCACCCGGATCGCCCATGCCCTGCTCGACGACGTGCTGCCGCTGGCGCAGCCGGTGCGGCTGATGGGACTCACGCTCTCGGCGCTGGGCGGCGAAGCGGATGAGCCGGCGGAGACTCCCGCAGGAGCGCAGATGCCGCTGTTCTAGGCCGCCGCGGCGAGCCAGATCCCGATGCGGATCCGCGATTGCGGCGAGAGATCGGCGGGCAGTTCCTCGACCGCGAAAAACTGCACCGCGACGAGCTCGCGGTTGTCCGCGCGGGGTTCGTCACGCGTGGTCGCGGTGAACAGATGGACCTGGTTGCGCGCGCCGCTCAGCGCCTCGTCGAGGACCCCGAGCGCGCGCAGATCGTCGAGGCCGATCCCGGTTTCCTCGGCAAGTTCGCGGACCACCGTTTCCGCCGGGTCCTCGCCGCGCCTGACCCCGCCGCCGGGCAGCGCCCAGCTTCCGCTGCCGTAGCTGTGGCGCACGAGCAGGATGTCGCCCGCCGCGCTACGAACCACCGCGCTGCACCCGGTGATCCGCGGCCGGCGGACCCGCCACCAGCCCAGCCGGACACTGTGTGCGAGGCGGTAGAGCGCACGGTGGAGCGGCGCGGGGATCAGGTGAAGCATGTCACCGGGCACACGGCAGCGCGCAGCAGCCGCGCGATCGGCAAATCGCTTTCCCCCGCCAGCGCCGCATCCAGCACCGCGCGCTTGGCCGCGCCGCGGACCACCAGGACCAGCGCGCCGGCATCGACCAGCGCGGGGATCGTCAGGCTGAGCCGCGCGAACGGCGCCTCGGGCGGGAGCGGATCGGGAACCACGCGGCGCACGCGGAGCGGATCGTCGGCGCGCGGATCCTCGCTCGGAAACAATGAAGCGATGTGCCCATCGCCGCCCATGCCGATCCAGCTCAGCGCGAAGTGCGGCGGGCGCGCGGCTGCGCTCAGCGGCACGATCCGCGCGCCCGCGGGTTCGAAGCACGCGCGGATCTTGGCGATATTGCTCGCCGGGTGGTCCTCGGGAACGATGCGGTCGTCCCCCGGCCACACCGCGATCCGCCGCCAGTCGAGCGACATCGCCGCCAGCCGCGCAAGGATCGGCTGCGGGGTGCCGCCGCCCGGCGCGTTGAACGCAATATTGCCCGGGGTTGCAGCCAGCGCCGCCGCGAGCCGTGCGCCGATCCACGCGGCGATGGCGGCATCGTCGGCGTCAGGGATGATTTCAGCGCGGATCATGCAGTCTTCATAGTGCGACACCGACGTTCTCCCTATCCCCGTTCGTTACGCCTCATAAGCGTTCGACCGTCACGGTGGTGTGGAGGTGGAGGTGGAGGTGGATCTGGGGGCGGGAGAAAATCCTACGTCCGCGCGGTCAGCGCGACCGCTGCGCCGACGATCACCAGCACCGCCCCCGCGGCGCGGCGCGGCCAGGGTCCCAGCTCGGGCATGCCGGCGCCCAGCGCCAGCGCCGCGCCGCCGCCGATGATCCCGCCGAGCCCGCCGCCGAGCGCATCGTGGCGCGCCAGTGCGATGGCGAAGACCAGCAGCCGCACCGGATCGGCGATCTGCTGCGCCAGCATGACGATTCCGAGCGCGCCGAGCGAGTGCGTCGGCTCGGCTGGGACGCGCGGGGCCCGGACGAGCAGCGCCTCGCCGCCCGCGATCAGCAGCGCGAACCCGGCAAGCATGGTGCGTGCATCGGGCACCAGCAGCGCCACCGCCTCGCCCCCCGCCCACGCCGCGAGCGCGGTCGTGATCGTGGTCGTGATTCCGGCGACCGCGATCAGCCCAGCCCGCGGCGCCCCGCGTTGCGCCATTCCCGCAAGCAGCGCCGAATCGCGCCCGCCGATGCCCGCCAGCGCGCACGCGATCAGGGCCAGGAGCAGCGCGCTCATGCTATCGGGGATCCCGCGTGGTGCGCGCCAAGCCGCGCCGACCAGCAAAGAATGGAGCGGGTGAGGAGAATCGAACTCCCGTATTCAGCTTGGGAAGCTGCTGCTCTACCATTGAGCTACACCCGCGTTGGAATGGCGCCTCTCGCACGGGAGGCGCCGGTGGGTCAACTCGCGCGGCACGGCGCCTTGGCAAGCATCGGCGGCGTCCAGCGCGGATGGCCGCGCGCTTGCCTCAGCCGCCGCGCTAACGCTGGCCGCCATCCACGCGGAGCAACGCGCCGGTGGTGTACGAGGACGCCGGGCTCGCCAGCATCAGCGCGGCCGTGACGATTTCGTCCGGATGGCCCGGGCGGCCCAGCGCGACCGGTTGGCGTTCGCGGCGCGCGGGCTCCCACGCCTCGGCGATGTCGGTCAGGAACGGCCCGGCGCTGATCGTGTTGACGCGGACCCTGGGGGCGTATTCGCGGCTGAGCGAGACGCTCATCGCATTGAGCGCGGCCTTGGCGGCGCCATAGGGCACCACCCCGGGCAGCGCCATCAGCGCGCCGGTGGAACTGATGTTGAGGATCACCCCGCCCCCATGCTCATCGGCGCCATCGGCCATGCGCTTGCCGATCTGGCTGGCAAGGCGGAACGGGCCCTTGAAGTTGAGGTTGAGGACGGAATCGAACAGCGCCTCGCTCATCTCGTGGCTGGCGCAGGGCGGCGACATCCCGGCGTTGTTGACCAGCACATCCACTCGTCCGAACGCGGTATAGGCGGCTTGCACCAGCGCGTCGCACTCGGCCCACTTGCCGACATGCGCCGAAACCGCCAGCGCGCGGCGGCCGAGCGCGCGGACGTCCGCGGCGACCGCCTCGCACGCAGCGAGCTTGCGGCTGGCGACGATGACGTCCGCGCCGCGCTCGGCAAAGGCCATGACCATCCGCTGGCCGAGCCCGCGCGATCCGCCGGTGACGAGCACCACCTTGCCGGTGAAATCGAACAGTGGATCGATCATGCGCGCGCCTCCCTCGGTGTGGCTAACAAGCACGGCGGGGCGGCCACGTCCACCGACCGCATCGGGCTGCAGCCATCGCCGCAGTCCACCGCCGCGCGGCCGCCGCCGTCATTGCGGATTGATCGCACCGGGGCAGGCGTGCAGAGCGCAAGGGCGACGCCAGCCGAGGAACCTACGATGCGCCTGATCGACCACCTGATCGCCGGAAGCGGCAGCAGCCCCGCCGGCCCGAGCTCCGGACGCACCGGCGAAGTGTTCGACCCCAATTCGGGCGCGGTGCAGGCGCATGTGGCACTCGGAGATGCGGCAGTGCTGAATCGTGCGGTCGAAGCCGCCAAGGCCGCCCAGCCCGCGTGGGCCGCGACCAATCCGCAGCGCCGCGCGCGGGTGATGTTCGAATTCAAGCGCCTGGTCGAGGCCAGCATGGACGATCTGGCGCACTTGCTTTCCTCCGAACACGGCAAGGTCGTCGCCGACAGCAAGGGCGACATCCAGCGCGGGCTCGAGGTGATCGAGTTCTGCTGCGGCATCCCCCATGTGCTCAAGGGCGAATATACCCAGGGCGCCGGGCCCGGGATCGACGTCTATTCGATGCGCCAGCCGCTCGGCATCGGCGCGGGGATCACCCCGTTCAACTTCCCCGCGATGATTCCGCTGTGGATGAGCGGCGTCGCCATCGCGGTGGGCAATGCCTTCATCATCAAGCCGAGCGAGCGCGACCCCAGCGTGCCCGTGCGGCTCGCCGAACTGTTCCTCGAGGCCGGGCTGCCCGCGGGCATCTGCCAGGTCGTCCACGGCGACAAGGAGATGGTCGACGCCATCCTCGACCACCCCGACATCGCTGCGGTCAGCTTCGTCGGATCGAGCGACATCGCGCACTATGTCTACAACCGCGGGGTCGCCGCGGGCAAGCGCGTGCAAGCGATGGGCGGGGCCAAGAATCACGGCATCGTCATGCCCGATGCCGATCTCGACCAGGTCGTCACCGATCTGGCGGGCGCGGCGTTCGGCTCTGCGGGCGAACGCTGCATGGCGCTGCCGGTGGTGGTGCCGGTGGGCGAGGACACCGCCGAGCGGCTGCGCGAGAAGCTGGTCCCCGCGATCGCCGCGCTGCGCGTGGGCGTGTCGACCGACGGCGAGGCGCATTACGGCCCCGTGGTCACCGCCGCGCACAAGGCCAAGGTCGAGGCGTGGATCGCCACCGCCGAGGCCGAGGGCGGCGAGCTCGTCGTCGACGGCCGTGGGTTCACGCTCCAGGGCCACGAACAGGGGTTCTTCGTCGGGCCGACGCTGATCGACCATGTGACCCCCGAGATGACCTCGTACCAGGAGGAGATTTTCGGCCCGGTGCTCCAGATCGTCCGCGCCAAGGATTTCGAGGAGGCGCTCAGCCTGCCGAGCAAGCACCAGTACGGCAACGGCGTCGCGATTTTCACCCGCAACGGGCATGCTGCTCGGGAATTTGCCGCGCGCGTGAACGTCGGGATGGTCGGGATCAACGTGCCGATCCCGGTGCCCGTCGCCTATCACACCTTCGGGGGGTGGAAGCGCAGCGCGTTCGGCGACACCAACCAGCACGGCATGGAGGGCGTCAAGTTCTGGACCAAGGTCAAGACCGTGACCGCGCGCTGGCCCGATGGCGGGGTTGGGGATGGCGCAAATGCGTTCGTCATCCCGACGATGGGATAGGCGCCGGGGTGATTCCGCGCGTCGCGAGCCGTTCGAGCAGCAGCGCGGTCAGCACGCCGAGATCGATGATCGCATCGAGCTCATCCGCGCCGATCAGGACTTCGGCGCCGCCGCTGCCCCGGCGCAGCAGCACTGCGGGAAGCGCCACCCCCGGCGCCAGCGCGGCGACTTTGCCTTCGCCCTTGTGCAGGAACACCGGGGTCACCGGCAGGCTGTCGAGCGTCTTGCGCCACGCGCCGTGCATGCTCACCGCGCCGTAGGTCACCGCGCAGAGCGAGCAGGCATAGGTTTCGGGCGAAACCAGCTTATGCACCGCATCGCCAAGCTGCGCGAAGATCCCGCCCGCGGCGTTGTAGATCAGGATCAGGCGGGGCGTGTCTGGCATCGGGCGTCTCCGGATCGCAGCGCGGTCGATGCCACCCTTTCGCCGCCGGGTCCAACTGGCTAGAGCGCTGGCGATGACCGATCAATTCGCCCTTACCGAAGACCAGCGCGCGATCCAGGATATGGCGCGCAAGTTCACCGCCGATGCGATCACGCCCTTTGCCGCGCAGTGGGACGCCGATCACCACTATCCGCGCGACGTGTGGCAGGCTGCGGGCGCGCTGGGCTTCGGCGCGATCTACGTCTCGGAGGCCAGTGGCGGGACCGGGCTCGGGCGCCTCGAAGCCGCGCTGATCATGGAGGCGATGGCCTATGGCTGCCCCGCGACCAGCGCCTACATCTCGATCCACAACATGGCCGCGTGGATGATCGACCGCTTTGGCGGCGATGAGGTGAAGGCGCGGTTCCTGCCCGCCCTGATCGGGATGGAGCAGATCGCCAGCTACTGCCTGACCGAGCCGGGATCGGGCAGCGACGCCGCCGCGCTCAAGACCACCGCACGGCGCGACGGAAGCGATTACGTCCTTAACGGGACCAAGCAGTTCATCAGCGGCGCGGGCTACAACGACATCTACGTGTGCATGGTCCGCACCGGCGCGGAAGGCGCCAAGGGCATCAGCTGCATCGTGGTCGAAAAGGACACCCACGGGCTGAGCTTCGGCGCGCCCGAGCGCAAGCTTGGCTGGAATGCCAGCCCGACCGCACAAGTCGTGTTCGAGGACTGCCGCGTGCCCGCCGCCAATCTGGTCGGGGCGGAAGGCGACGGGTTCCGTTTCGCGATGATGGGACTCGACGGCGGGCGGCTCAACATCGGCGCGTGCAGCCTCGGCGGGGCGCAGCGGTGCCTCGACGAGGCGGTCTCTTACACCAGGGAGCGCCAGCAGTTCGGGCAGGCGATCGCCGAGTTCCAGAACACCCAGTTCATGCTCGCCGACATGGCCACGGATCTGGAGGCAGCGCGCGCGCTGCTCTATGTCGCGGCGGCCAAGGTCACCGCGGGCGCGCCAGACAAATCGCGTTTTTCGGCGATGGCCAAGCGGCTGGCGACCGACAGCGGCAGCGAGATCGTCAACCAGGCGCTCCAGCTGTTCGGCGGCTACGGCTATCTCAAGGACTACCCGATCGAACGCTTCTGGCGCGACCTGCGGGTCCATTCGATCCTCGAGGGGACCAACCAGGTGATGCGGATGATCGTGGGCCGGGACTTGCTGCGGCAATGATCGATGTGCTTACCGACATCGTGGGAAGCGCGGGCTTTTTGGCGCTAAATCGGCCCAAGGCCATCAATGCGCTCAACCTCGCCATGATACACGACATGACCGCGGCGCTGCTCGCCTGGCGCGACGATCCCGCGGTGCGCGCGATTGTCATCGACCACTCCGAAGGCAGGGGCTTCTGCGCGGGCGGGGACATCGCGTTCCTGCGCAATTCGGCGCTGACCGACGATGGCGCTTCGGGGCGCAAGTTCTTCCACGACGAATACCGCCTCAACCACCTGATCTTCACCTACCCCAAGCCCGTGGCGGCGTTCATGGACGGGATCACGATGGGCGGCGGGGTCGGTATCAGCCAGCCCGCGCGCTTCCGCGTCGTCACGCCCGCCACCCGGCTGGCGATGCCCGAGACCGGGATCGGGCTGTTCCCCGACGTCGGCGGCGGCTGGTACCTGTCGCGCCTGCCTGGCCGCATCGGCCAGTTCCTGGCGCTGACCGGGGCGCGGCTCGACGGCGCGGAGTGCTTGTGGGCGGGGCTCGCGACGCACTATCTGCCCGCCGAAGTCCTTGCCGAAGCCAAGGCGCGGATCGCCGCTGGGCACGAGCCCGGCGGGGTGCTCAGCGCCCTGTCGGTGACGCCGCCGCCCGCGCGGATTGCGGAGAACGCGGGAAGAATCGCGAAACACTTCGCCTCGGACCGCTACGAGGACATCCTCGCGAGCCTCGAAGCCGATACCAGCGAGTGGGCGGCCAAGGAGCTCGCGACGCTGCGCACCAAAAGCCCGCAGACCTGCAAGGTCGCGCTGCGCCAGCTGGCTCAAAGCGCGCAGCTAAGCGATTTCGCGGCGAACATGGCGATGGAATACCGCATCGCCAGCCGCGTGCTGACGCTCCCCGATTTCGCCGAGGGCGTGCGCGCGGTGATCGTCGACAAGGATGGCGCACCCCGCTGGAACCCGGCGACGCCCGAAGGCGTGACCGACGCCATGCTCGATGCGATCTTCGCGCCGCTTCCCAACGAATGGACCCCGCTATGACCTACGACACCATCCTCGTCGAAACACAGGGCGCTGTCACGCTGATCACGCTCAACCGCCCGCAGGCGCTCAACGCGCTGAATTCGCAGGTGCTCGAGGATCTGATCGCCGCGTTCGGTGCATTCGATGCCGATCCGGCGCAGCGCTGCGCGGTGCTGATCGGCAGCGACAAGGCGTTCGCCGCGGGGGCGGACATCAAGGAGATGGGCCCCGCGACCTTCGCTGCGGTCTATGGCGGCGGGCTGTTCGCGGGCTACGACCGGGTCACCGCGACGCGCAAGCCGTGGATCGCCGCGGTCAGCGGCTTCGCGCTCGGCGGCGGGTGCGAGCTGGCGATGATGGCCGATTTCATCATCGCGGCGGACAACGCGAAGTTCGGCCAGCCCGAGATCAAGCTCGGCGTCACCCCCGGCATGGGGGGATCGCAGCGGCTCACCCGCGCGGTGGGCAAGGCCAAGGCGATGGAAATGTGCCTGACCGGGCGGATGATGGCCGCGGCGGAAGCCGAGGCCGCGGGGCTGGTGGCGCGGATCGTGCCTTTGGCCGAGCTCAAGGCCGAGGCGCTGAAAACCGCCGCCGAGATCGCCGCAATGCCCCCGCTCGCCGCGCTGGCGTGCAAGGAAATGGTCAATGCGGCGTTCGAGACCGGGCTCCAGCAGGGCGTCCTGTTCGAACGCCGTCTGTTCAACGGGCTGTTCGGCAGCGCTGACCAGAAGGAAGGAATGGCCGCGTTCATCGAGAAGCGGCCGGGCGTGTGGACGGGGAAGTGACGCGCATGAAAATCGCGTTCATCGGCCTCGGCAACATGGGCGGCGGGATGGCTGCCAACCTGGTGAAAGCCGGACACGAAGTCCGCGCGTTCGACCTCAGCGCAGGGGCGCTGGCCAAGGCGCGCGAGCATGGTGCCGCCGGGTTCGCCTCGGTGCGCGAGGCGGTGGAAGGGGCCGATGCGGTCGTCTCGATGCTCCCCAACGGCGCGATCGTCGAGCGGGTCTATGCCGGCGACGTGATCGGCCCCGCGCCGAAAACCGCGCTCCTCCTCGACTGCTCGACGATCGACGTCGCCACCGCCAAGTCGGTCGCCGCGGCCGCCGAAACCGCAGGCTATGCGATGGTCGATGCGCCGGTTTCGGGCGGGATCGCCGCGGCCAATGGCGGCACCCTGACCTTCATGGTCGGTGGCAGCGCCGAAGCCTTTGCGCGCGCCGAGCCGATCCTGGCGGCGATGGGCAAGGCGGTTATCCACGCCGGGGCGAGCGGCGCGGGGCAGGCCGCCAAGATCTGCAACAACATGCTGCTCGGCGCCTCGATGATCGCGACCTGCGAGAGCTTCCGCCTCGCCGAGAAGCTCGGCCTCGACCAGCAGACGTTCTTCGAGATTGCGAGCAAGGCCTCGGGCCAGAACTGGTCGATGACCAGCTATTGCCCGGTCCCCGGCGTGGGCCCGGTCACTCCCGCCGACAACGGTTATCAAGGCGGGTTCGCCACCGCGCTGATGCTCAAGGACCTCAAGCTGGCGATGGCCGCGGCGAAGGACGCGGGCGCCGAGGTGCCGATGGGCGATCTGGCCGAACGGCTTTACGAAGCGTTCGACGCGGCGGGCAACGGCGCGCTCGATTTCTCTGCGATCATCAGGACGCTGTAGCCATGGACACCCGCCACCTCGTCGACGCCGAGATCGTCCCGCTGCTCGAGCTGATGCCCGCGGGCACATATACGCGCGAAACGCTGCCCGCGATCCGCGCCGGAGCGGCCGAACGGTACGCGCTGCTGCCCGCGCCCGAGATCGCGCCGGTCGTCCACACCATCGCGGGTCCCGGCGGCCCGCTCGAAGTGCTCGTGTTCGATCCTGCTCCGGGCACTCCCGGACGCGCCGCGCTGCTCCATATCCACGGCGGCGGGATGATCATGGGTTCGGCCCGGCTGATGGCGGTGGGCCCGGCGCGCATGGCGCAGTTGCTCGGCATTCCGGTCGTCTCGGCCGAGTACCGGCTGGCGCCCGAGACGCCGTTTCCCGGGCCGCAGGAGGATTGCTACGCCGCGCTCGTATGGCTGGCAGCGCAGGCGGACGCGATCGGGCTCGACCCGGCGCGGATCGGGGTGATCGGCGAGAGCGCCGGTGGCGGGCTGGCCGCGGCGCTGGCGCAAATGGCGCGCGACCGCGGCGGGCCGCCGCTCGCCGGGCAATTCCTGATCTATCCGATGCTCGATCACCGCACGGGCAGCGACGCCTGCCCGCACCATAACCGCTCGACCGGCGAATTCGTCTGGACGCGCACCTCGAACGTGTTCGGCTGGGGGGCCCTGCGCGGCGATTATATGCCCGCCGACGCCCGCAAAGGCTGGTTCTCGCCGAGCCTGGCCGAGGATCTTGCGGGCCTGCCGCCGACGGTGATCCTGACGGGCAGCCTCGACCTGTTCTTCGACGAAGACCTCGCTTACGCGCGCCGCCTGGTCGACGCCGGGGTCCCGGTCGAGCTCCACAGCTATGCCGGGGCGATCCACGCCTTCAACGTGATGGCCGAAGCCGCGGTGGCCCGCGCGTTCTCGCGCGACATGATGACCGGGATTGCGCGGGTCCTCGCCATACCGCGCGCCTGAAACCTACATCCGCTTGCGCGCGCTTTGGGCATCATCGACGCGGATTACCGCGCCGGTCACCACCTCGGAAGCGGGCGAGACCAGATAGAGCAACGTGGTATCGAGCTGTTCGGGCTCGCACACCCGTCCGCGCGCGAGGTGCCCGCGCGGATCGCCGATGCGTTCGAACATCCCGTCGGTCATCTCGCTGACGAACATCCCCGGCGCGATCGCGTTGACGTTGATGTGATACCCCGCCCACTCGACGCTGAGCGCCTCGGTCATGCGCGCGACCGCGGTCTTGGTCACCGCATAGAGCGCCGCGCCGCCGCCATCGTAGCGGTAGTGCGCGACCGAGCTGATGTTCACGATCCGCCCCGGCTTTTCCGCCGCGATCAGCCGCCGCGCGACTTCGCAGCTGAGCAGCCACGGGCCGCGCAGGTTGACCCCGAGCACCTGGTCGACGAATGCCACGCTCATCTTATGGGCGCGCTGGGCATCGGGCATCCCGGCGTTGTTGATCAGGATGTCGACCGTTCCGAACGCCGCCTCGGCCGCGGCGACCGCGGCGAACATCGATTCCGCGTCGCTGGCATCCATCGTCACTGCCAGCGCCTCGCCCCCGGCGGCTCGGATTTCCGCGGCGAGGGCTTCGAGCTTGTCGGTCCGCCGCGCGGCGAGCGCGACCTTGGCGCCGGCGGCAGCGAGCACCCGGGCAAACCGCGCGCCGAGCCCCGACGAGGCCCCGGTAACGAGCGCGACGCGCCCGGTAAGATCGTTCGAGGCATGGGGCAGGGAAAAATCGCTCATGCGCGCAGGCTCCTGTTCAGATCAACCGCCGGATTTCGCTGGCGGCATAGATGCGCACGTCGCCATCGATACGTTTGGCGTTGGCCAGCGCGGCCTGGAATTCGGCCATGTGCGGCTCGGCGAAATGCGCCGTCAGCGCGGCTTCGTCGGCCCAGTGCTCGGTGATCCGAACCCGGCCGGGGTCGAGGAAATCGGTGGCATAGGTGTAATCGAGGCAGCCGGCTTCGGCGCGCGAGGCGGCGATCATCTTTGCCGCGGCGCCGCGAAACGCCTCGAGCGCTTCGGGCGAGAACGTCACCCAGCCATCTACGATTACCATATCAGACTCTTCCGCACCGTGTTTTGCGGGAAGCTAGGCGGTTACCCGGCCAGGCGCCAGTCCTGCGCGACCTGCGCCGGGGCGCTCGGCTGATCGGGCCAGATGCCGCGGGTGTCGTAGACCGCCTTGGCCGCGCGTTCGGCCAGCGGCACGCCCCTGAAAGCCTCGTGATCGACCAGCACGATCAGCACGTCGCAGCTTTCCAGCGCGGTATCGAGATCGACGAGCGACGCCTGGGTATCGGTAAATTCGATCGGGAGCTTCGCCGCGTAGGGCTCGACCACGCTGATCCGGCTGCCGAAGCGCCGCGCGAGCGTGGCCGCGACCAGCCGCGCCGGGCTTTCGCGGAAGTCGTCGATATCGGCCTTGAACGCCAGCCCGAGGCAGGCGATCTGCGCGTGCGGGTTGGCCTCCACGAGCTTTTCAGCGCGCGCGATGACATGGCGGATCTTGCCGTCGTTGACCCCGCGGGCGGTGCGGATCAGCGGGGTCTCGTTAGGCGCCCCGTGGACGATGAACCACGGGTCGACCGCGATGCAGTGCCCGCCCACGCCCGGCCCGGGCGAAAGAATGTTGACCCGCGGGTGGCGGTTGGCGAGGCGGATCACTTCCCACACGTCGAGGCCCATCTTGTCCGCGACGATCGACAGCTCGTTGGCGAAAGCGATGTTGACGTCGCGATAGGCGTTCTCGACCAGCTTGGTCATCTCGGCGGCGCGGGCATCGGTGGTGACGCAGGCGCCGCGCACGAACCGGCGGTAGAATGCCGCCGCCTTGCGCGCGCAGCGGGGCGTGATCCCGCCGATCGAGCGATCGTTGTTGGTCAGCTCCTCGAGGATTTTGCCGGGCAGCACCCGCTCGGGGCAATAGGCGATGGCGATGTCGGGGATGTCCGAGGTCAGGCCCGGGCACTTGAGGTCGGGGCGCGCGGCGGCGATGGTGTCGCGCATCGCCTCGGTGGTGCCGACCGGGCAGGTCGATTCGAGGATCACCACGTCGCCGCCCTTGAGCACTTTGGCGACCGCCTGCGTGGCGGCGAGGACGTAGGAGATATCGGGCGCGTGATCCTTGCCGAACGGGGTGGGGACCGCGATCACGAACACGTCCGCCGGCGCGGTCTGGGTCGAGGCGCTGAGCAATCCGCGCGAAACGACGCCCTGGACCAGTCCATCGAGATCGACTTCCTCGATGTGGATTTCGCCGCGGTTGATCGTGTCGACCACGCTCTGGGTCACGTCGACCCCGCGCACCATGCACCCCGAACGCGCGATGATCGCCGCAGTGGGAAGTCCGATATAGCCGAGCCCGACGACGCAGACGTCAGGCTTGAGTTCCGATTTCATTGCCGAGCAGCTCCACAATCCGCGCTGCCGCGTGCCCGTCCCCAAAGGGATTGTGCGCGCGCGACATGGCTTCGTAGGCCGCGTTATCGTCGAGCAGGGTGAAGATTTCGGTAACGATAGTGTCGGCGTGCGTACCGACCAGTTTGGCGGTTCCCGAGGCGACGCCCTCTGGCCGCTCGGTCGTTTCGCGCATCACCAGCACGGGCTTGCCCAGCGCCGGGGCTTCTTCCTGCACCCCGCCGCTATCGGTCAGCATGATCTCGGCAATCGTCAGCAGCCGCGCGAAATGCGGGTAGTCGAGCGGCTCGATCAGCGCCACGTTGTCCAGCCCGGCGAGCGCGCGGTCCATGACCCTGCGCACGTTGGGATTGGGGTGGACCGGGAACACGATTGCCACATCGGGGCGCGCCGCGATCCGGCGGACCGCGTCGGCAATAGCTTCGAGCCCGCCGCCGAAATTCTCGCGGCGGTGGCTGGTCACCCCGATAATCCGTTTGCCCGCGAACCGCGCCTCGATCTCTGCCAGCCCCGCGGCCAGTTCCGGCTCGGCGGCGATCCGCGCGGTAACCCAGTGGAGCGCGTCGATCACCGTGTTGCCGGTGACGTGAACGCGCGCGGGATCGGTGTTTTCGCGCAGCAGTGCCTCGGCCGCGGTCTGCGTCGGGGCGAAGTGGAGGCTGGCGATCGCGCCGATGATCTTGCGGTTCACTTCCTCGGGCCAGGGGTGGTGGATATTGCCCGAGCGCAGCCCCGCCTCGACATGATCGACCGGGAGCTTGCGGTAATACGCCGCCAGCGCGCCGCACATCGCGGTCGCGGTGTCGCCCTGGACCATCACCCGGTCGGGCTTTTCCAGATCGATCGCCTTGCCGATTTCGGTGAGCAAGGCCGCGGTCAGCGCGTCGAGCGTCTGGTCGGGGCGCATCAGGTCGAGGTCGTGGTCGGGAACGATCCCGGCGATTTGCAGCACCTGATCGAGCATCCCGCGGTGCTGCGCCGAGACGCAGACGCGCGCATCGAACCGCGCATCGGCCTTGAGCGCGGCGATCACCGGGAACAGCTTGATCGCCTCGGGCCGGGTGCCGCACACGACCAGGATTTTGAGAGGTTTCGCCATATTCTGCGCGCCTACCACGGTTCGGTTAAGCACGGGATAACCCTGTAGCGGTTGCCTTGGCCAATGCGCCGGCATAGAGCGCGCGCACTTGCGGGCGAGGGTCCGCGCCGACACGAGTACCGCGCTTGGCCGACGTTCCGCACCTTTCCCCCGCAACCCGCGTCGTCGTCGTCGGGCTCGGCTATGTCGGGCTCCCGCTGGCGGTGGCGCTGGCCAAGCGGTTCGCCACGACCGGCCTCGATGTCGACGCGCGCCGGATCGCCGAGCTCGAAACCGGCCACGACCGCACGGGCGAGATCGAGCGCGAGCGGCTGGCCGCTTCGGCGCTGACCCTGACCGCGGACCCCGCCAAGTGCCCGCCCGCCGATTTCTACATCGTCACCGTGCCGACCCCGATCGACGCGGCCAAGCGCCCCGACCTGACCATCGTCGAGGCCGCGACGCGCACCGTCGCCGGGCTGCTCTCCGCCGCCGCAGCGGATGGCCGCGTGCCCGTGATCGTCTATGAAAGCACGGTCTATCCCGGCGTCACCGAAGACATCTGCGCCCCGCTGCTCGAGGCCGGATCGGGGCTGGTATGCGGGCGCGATTTCTACCTCGGCTACAGCCCCGAGCGGATCAATCCCGGCGACCGCGAGCATACGATCGACAAGATCACCAAGGTCGTCTCGGGCCAGACCCCGCAAGTGCTCGACCGCGTCGCCGCGCTTTACGACGCGGTAACCAGCGGCGGCACTTTCCGCGCCGCCTCGATCAAGGCGGCCGAGGCGGCGAAGGTCATCGAAAACGCCCAGCGCGACATCAACATCGCCTTCATGAACGAGATCGCGCAGATTTTCGCGGCGATGGATCTGTCCGTCTGGGACGTGCTCGCTGCGGCGCGGACCAAGTGGAACTTCCTGCCGTTCGCCCCCGGGCTGGTCGGCGGTCACTGCATCGGGATCGATCCGTATTACCTCTCGCACCGCGCCGAGGAACTCGGGATTACCCCGCAGGTCATCCTGGCGGGCCGCGGGGTCAACGACACGATGGCCGAGTGGGTTGCAGGCAAGCTCCACGCCGTCCGCGGCGACAAGCCGGGCCGGGTGCTGGTGATGGGGCTGACGTTCAAGGAAGACGTCCCCGACCTGCGCAACAGCAAGGTCGCGGATTTGATCGCTGCGCTTGCCGCCAAGGGGCACGCAGTCGCCGTCCACGATCCCCACGCCGATGCCGCAGAGGCCGAGCACGAATACGGTCTGACGCTGGACGAGCATGCGCTGGGCGGCACATACGACCTCGTCCTGCTGGCGGTAGCGCACCGCGAATACCGCGCGCTGGGCACGGGAGCACTGCGGGCGATGGTCGCGCCGGGGGGCACGCTGGCGGACCTCAAGGGCGTGCTCGGCAGCGCCGCGGACTGGACGCTTTGACATGCGCGTGATCGTGACCGGGGCGGCCGGGTTCATCGGGTTCAACGTGGCGCGGCGCCTGCTTGCGCGGGGCGACAGCGTGATCGGGATTGATGTCGTCAACGCCTATTACGACGTCGCGCTCAAGGAAGCGCGGCTCGCGGTACTGCGCGCCGAGGGCGGCAACCGCTTCGCCTTCCTGCGCCTCGATTTCGCCGACATGGGCGCGCTGACCGCCGCGCTCGAGGGAATGGAATTCGATCGCATCGTCCATTTGGGCGCGCAGGCCGGAGTGCGCTATTCGATCGAGAATCCCCACGCCTACGTCTCGGCCAACCTCGTCGGCCATCTCAACCTGCTCGAAATCGCGCGCCACCGCGGGGCCGAGCACATGGTCTATGCCAGCTCGTCGTCGGTCTATGGCGGCAACACCAAACTGCCGTTCTCGGTCGACGACCGCGTCGATCACCCGCTCTCGCTTTATGCCGCGACCAAGAAGGCCGACGAGTTGATGAGCGAGACGTACGCGCATCTTTACCGCCTGCCGCTGACCGGTCTCAGGTTCTTCACCGTCTATGGTCCGTGGGGCCGCCCCGATATGATGATGTGGATCTTCACCCGCAAGATCCTCGCGGGCGAGCCGATACCGCTGTTCAACCACGGCGACATGTACCGCGATTTCACGTATATCGACGACATCGTCAGCGGGATCGTCGCTTGCCTCGACAACCCCCCGCCCGACGACGGCGCGGTCAAGGCGGGCGGCAGCGAGAAGCCCCACCGATTGTACAACATCGGCAACCACAAGTCCGAACACCTGATGAAGGTGGTCGAAATCCTCGAGCACGAGCTGGGCAGGAAGGCCGAGCTCGAACTGCTCCCGATGCAGGCCGGCGACGCCCGCCAGAGCTTTGCGGATATCGACGCTATCGCCAGCGATCTGGGCTACGCGCCGACCACGAGTATCGACGTGGGCGTTCCCAATTTCGTGAAGTGGTACCGCGAGTTTCACGGCTAACGGGGGATTTGTCCCCCACCAAACTTGCCCGTCCCGCCGCATCCCGCCACCACCCCCCCATGGCGATTCTCTCCGACAAATGGATCCGCGCGCAGGCGCAGGCGCACGGCATGATCGAGCCGTTCGTCGAGGCGCAGCGGCGTGACGGGTGCATCAGTTATGGCCTGTCGTCGTACGGCTACGACGCGCGGGTCGCGCCCGAGTTCAAGATATTCACCAACGTCAACTCGTCGGTCGTCGATCCCAAGGCGTTCGATCCCGACAGTTTCGTCGACCGGACCACCGACGTCTGCGTGATCCCGCCCAACAGTTTCGCGCTGGCCCGCACGGTCGAATACTTCCGCGTGCCGCGCGACGTGCTGGTGATCTGCCTGGGCAAATCGACCTATGCCCGGTGTGGGATCATCGTCAACGTGACCCCGCTGGAGCCGGGCTGGGAAGGCCACGTCACGCTCGAGTTCAGCAACACCACGCCGCTCCCGGCCAAGATCTACGCCAACGAGGGCGCGTGCCAGTTCCTGTTCCTCCAGGGGAACGAGCCGTGCGAGGTCAGCTATGCCGACCGCGCGGGCAAATACATGGGCCAGCGCGGGGTGACGCTGCCGAAGCTGTGACTGCGAGAAAACCCTTGCGCCACAACCACAATCGGCGACACTCCCCCATCTGATCGCAGGGGAGAGCTGCCATGTCTTCGATAGCTGCATTTTTCGGCCGCCTGATGCTGGCGGCGATCTTCATCATCGCCGGCGCGGGCAAGCTCGGCGACCTCGCCGGGACCGACCACTATATCCAAAGCGTCGGGATGCCCGCCGGGCTGGCCCTGCCCGCGGCGATCTTCGAGCTGGTCGCGGGCCTGGCGATTGCGCTGGGCGTGATGACGCGGTTCTTCTCGCTGCTGCTGGCGGGGTTCTGCCTGCTCACCGCGGTGCTGTTCCACAACAACTTCGCCGACCAGACCAATTCGATCATGTTCATGAAGAACGTGGCGATCGCAGGCGGCTTCCTCTGCCTGTTCGCGCAAAGCCACCTCCACTGGAGCTACGACGCGATCCGCGTGCGCCGCAAGGCCGAGCTCGCCACCGCAGACGCCGATGCCGCGCGCCACGACGCCGAACTGCGCGCCGCCAAGGCCGAAGGTCACGCCGATGCGCTGCGCAGTCCGGCGGTGGCGGTACCCGCCGCGGTGACATCGCCCCCCGTCGGGATCGACCCCGCGGTGGGGATCGACCGCAACCGCGACGGGATCGACGACCGGGCGCAGACTTTCGCTCCGGCGCCGGTCGTGACCCCCACGGTGCACGACCGCGACGGCGACGGTATCGACGACCGCGCCGAACCCATCGACCCGCGGCTGCGTCCATGAGCCCCGCACCCGAGAATGCCGGTCATCGCGAACACGACATCGTGGTGTATGGGGCAACCGGCTATACCGGACGGCTCGTCGCGGAATATCTGGCGGCGAACTATGCGGGCAAACCCGGCGCGCCCAAGTGGGCGATGGCCGGGCGCAGCGCGGCCAAGCTGGCCGAAGTGCGCGACCTGATCGGCGCGCCGGCGACCACCCCGCTGATCGTCGCCGACGCCAGCGATCCCGCCAGCCTCACCGCGATGTGCGCCTCGACTCGCGTGGTGCTGACCACGGTGGGCCCGTACCAGCTTTATGGCAGCGAACTGGTCGAGACCTGCGCGCGGACCGGGACCGATTATGCCGATCTGTGCGGCGAACCCGGCTGGATGCACGAAATGATCGCCGCGCACGACAGCGCCGCCAAGGCCAGCGGGGCGCGGATCGCGTTTTCGGCGGGATTCGATTCGATCCCGTTCGACCTCGGCGTGCTGATGCTCGAGAAAGCGGCGACCGCGCGCTACGGCAGCCCTGCGCCGCGGGTCAAATGCCGGGTCCGCGGGATGAAGGGCACGTTCAGCGGCGGCACCGCAGCCAGCCTGACCGAGACGATGAAGGCGGTTGCGCGCAATCCTTCGCTGATCAAGGTTCTTGGCGATCCGTTCGCGCTGACCCCAGGCTTCGAGGGGCCGAGCCAGCCCAAGGGTCTTCTCCCCGAATACGACGACAGCGTCGGCAAGTGGGCCGCGCCGTTCATCATGGCGACGATCAACACCAAGAACGTCCACCGGACCAACTTCCTGCTCGGCCACCCCTATGGCGCGGATTTCCGCTACGACGAGATGATGCTGACCAGCGCGGGCGAGCTTGGCGAAAAGGCCGCACACGCGGTCGGCGAGGCGCTGAAGAATCCGTTCGGGCTCAAGCCCCCCAAGCCCGGCGAAGGCCCCAGCCCCGAGGAACGTGCGAACGGCAGTTATGACGTGCTGTTCATCGGCGAATACCCCGACGGGCGCTCGCTCCGCTACGGGGTCAAGGGCCGCTACGATCCGGGCTACGGCTCGACCAGCCGGATGCTCGCCGAGACGGGCATCGCCCTGCTCGCGAGCAAAAGCGCGGGCGGGATCGGGACACCGGGCTCGATCCTCGGCGAGGCGTTGGTGACGAGGCTGCGCGACCACGCGGAGATCACGTTCGAGGTGGAAGAAGCCGCCTAGTCCTCCGCGGTGAACTTCGCCTCATGTTCGCCCAAGCCCGGCGGCAGTCCGCGATCGCGCGCGGGCCAGGCGCCGAACTCGACCGGTTGCTTCATCTCGAAATAGGTGCCCTCGCTGGGGTGCTGGCGCCGGGTGAAGAACCCGGTCGCGGCGAGGTGCTCGTCCTCGTGGATGTCGGCGATGTCGCGCGCGGGCTGGCATGGCAGGTCGAGCTCGTCGCAGATCGCGCGAAGCTGGGCGACGGTGTACGCGCCGGTCAGCTTGGCCAGCTCGGCATAGAGCGTTGAGACGTTTGCCACCCGCAACTCGCGCGTGGCATAGCGCGGATCGTCGAGGATATCGGACCGGCCCAGCGCGGCGAACAGACCGGGCCACGAGGCCTCGGTATAGGGCACGATGCTGATCCACCCGTCGCGCGCGGGATACGGCTGGCGGTTGGGATCGATCTGGCGCGAATAGCACGCCGGCCCGCTGGGCGGATCGTAGGTCAGCCCGCCGAGGTGTTCGACCAGCATGAACTGCGAAAACGCCTCGAGCATCGGGACCTCGACGTACTGGCCCTCGCCCGTGCGCAGCTTGTGGACCACCGCGGCAAGCGCGGCGTAGGCGCCGTGGAGCCCCGAAACCTTGTCCGCGATCAGCGAGGGGAAATAGCGGTACTTGGGATTGCCATCGACCCGGCTCAGCAGCGACGTGGCGCCGCTCGCGGCCTGGATCACATCGTCGTAGGCAGGTTGATCGGCGTTCGGTCCGGCCTGGCCGAAACCGACGCAGTGGACATAGATCACCCCCGGATTGCGCGCCGCAACGCTGGCGTAATCGAGCCCCAGGCGTTCGGCGGCCTTGCCCCGCACGTTGAGAACAAAGACATCGCAATCGGCGATGAGCGCGTGCATTTGCGCCAACTGCGCCGGGTCCTTGAGATCGAGCGCGACCGAGCGCTTGCCGCTGTTGAGCGCAAAGAACGTCGGGCTCATCCCCAGGGTCTTGGCGGGCGGGCCGAGGTAGCGCGAGATATCCCCGGTCAGCGGGTTCTCGACCTTGAGCACTTCGGCACCGAGATCGTGGAGGATCTGCGTCGCGTACGGCCCGAATACCACGGTGGTCAGGTCGAGCACCTTGATCCCCGAGAGCATCTTCCCGCCATCGTTACCCGCGATCGTCATGCAGCGCTCCATCTACCCGGCGCGACATTGGCGAGCGGCAGTGCGGCGTGCAAGCACGATCCGAGATACCGGAATTCGCCTGCGATCCGCAACGGTGTCTGCTACGGCGAGGGGCATGAACGAGGAGCTGCTCGACGCGTTCCGACGCCGGATCATTCACTCGCAACTCGAGGACGGGACGCGTGTGTGCATCCGCTCGATCGTGCCCGCCGACGAACCGTTGATGCGCGAGGGGATCGAGCAGCTCTCGGTGGAATCGCGCTACCTGCGGTTCTTTTCGGGCCAGCCCATGCCCCCCGACCGGGTGATCCGCAGGCTCGTCGACGCCGACGGCAGCCGGCACATCGCGTGGGGCGCGATCCTGACCGACAATGACCTCCACCCGGCAATCGGCGCGGTCCACGCGGTGCGGCCGGGCGACGACACCCTCTCGGCCGAGTTTTCGATCGCGATCATCGATTCGCATCAAGGCCTCGGGCTCGCCCGAATGCTGATCGCGGTGCTTCTGGCGAATTGCCACCTGGCGACGATCGCGTCGCTTGACGTCCAAATCCTCTCGGAAAACCAGGCGGCAAGACGACTGGTGATGTCGCTGGGTGCCAAGCGGCACACATCCCAATACAGTGTCACCGAATATACGATCGATGTCGCCGCCGCGCTGGAGACGCTGCGTAGCGGACAGGACACAAGGGGACTTCGCGACGTTTTCGCCGCACTTGCGCCATACCTGTGACCCAGAAGCCCGGCGGACGTATCGCGAAAAAAAACTGGCGCG
>JANXSP010000066.1 GCA_025356575.1 Novosphingobium sp. | reverse complement strand
CGTCGGGATCAGCAAATCCTGCCCGGTGCGCACGGTATCGCCGCGCGCGATCCCGTTGGCGGTGCGGATCGCTGCCCACGGTACGCCATAGCGCAGCGCGATGGCGAACCCGGTCTCGCCATCGGCGACGGTGTGGTGGCGCGTGCGCGGGATCGCAAGTCGCTGCCCAGCGTGGAGGCGGTAGGGTGGGCTGAGCCGGTTCGCCTCGGCAATCAGCACCCGCGGCACCTTCGCGCGCGCGGCGACCCCGCCAAGCGTTTCGCCGGGCGCGACCACGTGGATGCTCTCGCGTTCCGGCGCGCGCTCCTCGGCAGGAATTTCGCTACGCGGCTGCGGGCGTGGATGGCGCTGGGTCGCGGCCACCAGCAGCGGCAGCGCCAGCGCCAGCAGGAGCGCCGCCCGTCTCACGCGAATCGCTCTGCCAGCGCGGCGAGCGAGGCATCGTGGGTCAAGTCGAGCTGGAGCGGGGTGACCGATACGAACCCTTCGTCGATCGCCTCGAGATCGGTGGCGTGGCCGGCAGTGTGCTCGATCCCGTGGAGGCCGAACCAGTAATACGGATAGCCGCGCGGATCGGTCCCCTCGACGACCGAGCCGCGCGCATAATCGTGGAACCCCTGACGGCAGACGCGGATGCCCTTGACGGCTTGCGGATCGAGCGCGGGAAAGTTGACGTTGACCAGCGTGCGCGGTGCAAACGGCGCGCCGAGCAGCGGGGCGATGACTTTCGCGCCCCACGCTTCGGCCGCCGCGAAGGGCACGGTGTCGCCCATCCCCTCGCGCGCATAGACCTGGCTCAGTGCGATCGAGCGGATGCCCGCGAGCGCGCCTTCGATCGCTGCGGAAACGGTGCCCGAATAGGTCACGTCGTCGCCCAGGTTGGCGCCGCGGTTGACACCCGAGAGGATAAGGTCGGGCGGGCCGGGCAGGGCCTTGCGCAGACCCATGGTGACCGCGTCGGTCGGGGTGCCGCTGACCGAGAAACGCCGCGCGTCGTGCTGGCGCATCCGCACGGGGCGGGTCAGCGTGAGCGAATGTCCCGCGCCCGATTGCTCCTCGGCTGGGGCGCAGATCCAGATGTCGTCGGAAAACTGCCGTGCGATCGCCTCGAGCACGGCCAGCCCGGGCGCGTGGATGCCGTCGTCGTTGGTGAGGAGGATACGCATCAGGCGGGGACCAGCCGGGTCAGCCCGCCCATGTAGGGCATGAGCGCGGCGGGAACGTCGACGCTGCCGTCTTCGTTCTGATAGTTTTCCAGCACTGCCACCAACGTGCGCCCGACCGCGAGGCCCGAGCCGTTGAGCGTGTGGACGAACTGCGTGCTCTTTTCGCCTTCCGGACGGAACCGCGTGTTCATCCGCCGCGCCTGGAAGCCGCCGCAGTTGGAGATGCTGGAAATCTCGCGGTAGGAGCCCTGACCGGGCAGCCACACCTCGAGATCGTAGGTCTTGCGCGCGGTGAAGCCCATGTCGCCCGCGCACAGCAGCATCCTGCGATACGGCAGGTCGAGCGCCTCGAGGATCGCCTCGGCGGCCCTGGTCATCGCCTTGTGCAGCGTTTCGGAATCCTCGGGGCGGCAGACCGTCACCAGCTCGACCTTCTCGAACTGGTGCTGGCGGATATATCCGCGCGTATCCTTGCCCGCTGCGCCTGCTTCCGAGCGGAAGCACGGAGTCAGCGCGGTCATGCGGATGGGGAGCACCTTGGCGTCGAGAATCTGCTCGCGGACCGAGTTGGTCAGGCTGACTTCGGCGGTGGGGATCAGCCAGCGGCCGTCGGTGGTGCGGAAATTGTCCTCGGCAAATTTGGGAAGCTGCCCAGTGCCGAACAGCGCCTCGTCGCGCACCAGCAGCGGCGGCGCACATTCGGTGAAGCCGGCGGCGATTTGCGTATCGAGCATGAACTGGCCAAGCCCGCGCTGGAGCCGCGCCATCTGCCCGCGCAGGAACGTGAACCGCGCGCCCGAGATTGCCGCGCCGGTCGCGAAGTCTAGCCCAAGCGCGGGGCCGAAGTCGGCATGTTCGCGCGGGGTGAAGGCGAAACTGCGCGGGGTTCCCCAGCGCGCGATTTCGACGTTGCCGGCCTCGTCCGTCCCAGGCGGTACATCGTCTGCGGGGAGATTGGGAAGGCCGGCGAGGGCGCCTTCCTGCTGCGCGGTCAACGCGCGGTCTTCATCCTCGAGCGCGGGCAGCTTGCCCTTGAGCGCCGCCACTTCGGCCTTGAGCGCATCGGCGGCGGCGCCGTCATTGGCGGCCATTGCCGCGCCGATCGCTTTGGATGCCTCGTTGCGGCGATTCTGGAGTTCCTGCAGCTGCGTTCCGGTCGCGCGGCGAGCGGAATCGCGTGCAAGGATTTCCGCCGAGCTGGCCGCGACCCCGCGCCGCGCCAGACCAGCGTCGAAAGCCTCGGGATTCTCTCGGATGTAGCGGATATCGTGCATGGCCGCGGGCTATGCCGCGCGGGGGCTTGGCTTGTCCAGTCTGCATCCCCGCGCGGCGCGGTTACCTATGCCGCGAGCGGGCTCATTGCCTTCCACGTGCCCGGGGCGCCCGCTGCGACGCAGGTCCAGCCCGGCGCAGCGCCCGCGGCTGGCGCGCTGGTAAGCACGCTGGTGCCGAGCGCCCAGCTGCCTGTCGTCGGCGCGGCCGGCTGGCGCAGAACCTCGCCGGCGGGGTCGCCGGGGTTGAACAGGTGTTCCGCGCTGAGCATCCGCACCTGCTGCGCGGACAGGTTTTTGCAGGCGACGGGCCGCGCGATCCGCAGAACCGGGGCGTCGGCGGCGACCGGGTTCAGGGTAAGCGCCGGATAGCGGGTCACTCCGCTGGCGTTTTGGTTGCAGGCGAACAGCCGGGTCCACGCCCCCGCCACGAGGTCGATCGTACCGCCGACCGTATACTGGGCCGCGCTGAACGCGATCTGGGTGTCGCGGTCGCTCCGCAGAAGCACAGACAGATAAACCATGTCGTCGACCGCGAATTCCTGCGCCGCCAGCGTGCACCACACGGCGTTGGTCGTCAGTCCGCCGGCAATCGGCGCGAAAGTCACTTCGCGCGCCGACCCGCACTCGGGGTCTGAAGTCAGCGTGCTGGTGCAGCCGAAAATGTTGGCGAGCGGGACGGTCATCGGGCTCGGCACCAGGTTGGGAAACGCCGCCGCACTGCGCGACACCGCGGGGTGCCAGGCGACGATCGCGCGATAGCTATCGGAAGCGTGGAGGTTCAAGCGGGTGTTGCGCAGGACCGAGCCGTTGCCGCAGGTCCCCTCCCACTCGATTGTCGAGGTCGCGTCGGCCTCGCTGCTTACGGCCGCACCCGACGACCCGTCGAAGTGCAGCGAGGAATGACGCTCGGCCCGGATGCGCATCGCGGTGTCGTTGTTCGCGTGGTCGTAGCCGATCAGCCGCGCACCCGAATCGAGATCGGCATGGATCGTGCCGGCCTTGATCGTGTGGCCTTCGAACGTCAGCGTGGCAGCGCTGGCGATATCGCCCTCGGGCGACAGCATGCTGATCGCAAGGCCGTGCGCGCCGCAGAGATACAGCGCGCAATGGCCCGAGTTCTGGAGTCGCAGATTGGCGAACTGGTTGAGCCCGAACGGGTAGGCGCCGCCGTTGAACATCATGGCGTTGACCTGGCAGTAAGCGACGTGGAGCCCTTCGAAGAAGTTGTTGATCCCGCCCCCGGCGACCGCATCGCTGGTCATCACGAACCCGCGAGTCATGCGTTCGATGTAGATGTCGCGAAACGCCGAATATTGATCGCCGACGCTGCGCCACCCGGTGTTCCCGCGCGCGTACGGCGCGGTCGTTTCGGCGCTGATCTCGATGCGCTCGACCGCGCTCGAGACCAGCTTGTCGGTCAACAGTCCGATGCAGTTGGCCCGCCCGGCGAGGTCGATCGCGAAGTCACCCACATGCACCTTCTTGCCGCGGTCGATGTAGGTTGCGGCGCCGCCGTTGCGGTCGAACAGCGTCACCACCGTCTGACCATCGGCGGTCGGGCGCAGGATGGTGTTGGCCGGCCCAGCGCCCAGCACCGGGATGTTGCCGTCGAACGCCAGTCCCGAAACCGCAAAGCTTCCCGTCGGCAGCCGCAGCGGGCGCTTGGCAAGCTTGGCCGCGGCATAGGCGGCCATGAACACCGCGGTGTCGTCGGCGGTGCCGATGGCGCCGAAATCGGCGACATCGATCGGGCCTTCGCGCAGCTTGTCGCGGACATTGCGCAGCACTGCGCCGCTCCCGCTCTGGGCAAAGCCAACGTCGCCCGCGCCGGCGGCGGTCTTGAGCTGCGTGAACAGCGCCGGATTGACCGGATCGAGGTCCATGATCGTGGTCGTGCCCGTCGCCGCCCTCAGGACGGCGCGGTAAGCCTTGGCGGGATCGAAGAAGACCGCGGGAAATACGCCGTTGCTGTCCGCCACAACCGGATTGGCGTGCGCGGTTGCCAGCGCCGGGGCAGTGTAGGCCGCCTGCAATGTTGCCGTTCCGCTGGCGTAGAAGAACCAGCGCGCGCCGCCCAGTGCGCGGCCATTGGTGTCGTTGGCCCGCGACGGGGTCGAAAGGGGTTCTGCGTACATCGGGCGGGCTCCTGCTGGCGGGGAAAGTGCAAGCGCGTGCCGGAGGCGCAGTTTCGCGCCGCGCAAAAGCGACGTTGGACGCAGCGGCATGGCGATTGCAGCGAGACCCGAAGTGCGCATACGGCGCTGGCTCGGGTGATTCGCTCGATACGAATCGCAGCGCGTGTAGGAAAGTTGTTTGTGCTGGGGTCTGCCCGGGTGGTGGGCCCGCTGGTTGGCAGGATGGTGGGCGCGGCAGGGATTGAACCTGCGACCCCACCCGTGTGAAGGGTGTGCTCTACCACTGAGCTACGCGCCCGCCCGCAGGCGAACGCGCCCTTAGCGCTCCCCGGTAGGAAATGACAAGCGCGCCTCCGAATTGACAAGCGCAGCGTGGGGCTTAGAGCGCGGCCACCATGAGCGACGAACCCACTTCAGCCGCGGCGCCCGTTTCGACCGGGCCGGACGTTCCGCCCGACCGGATCGCGATCAATCCGCGCAGCCCGCATTACGACGAGGACACGCTCCAGCGCGGGATCGGGATTCGCTTCAAGGGCGTACAGCGCCACAATATCGAGGAATATTCGATTTCCGAAGGCTGGGTCCGGGTCCAGGCCGGCAAGGCGATGGACCGCAAGGGACAGCCGCTCACCCTCAAGCTGAACGGACCGGTCGAGGCCTGGTTCGAGGATCTCGGCGACGAGGCCCCGGTGGCGAAGGCCTGAGGCCCAGCCCAGCCCAGCCTAGCTAGCCAGCCAGCCAGCCAGCCAGCCAGCCAGCCTAGCCTGGCCTCGTCCACCTTAAGCTAGCGGCGCCCGCTTGCGGCGATGATTTCGCCGATCGGATCGCTCCGCGCGGGACCGGTTGTGAAAGCCTTGCTCCCCGCGGGGTAGATGAATCCGGTGACCGGCCAGTGGGTCGAGCCGAGCCCGCCGATCGGCGCGAACCACACGCGCACTTCGCTCCAGTCGTTCGCCGCGGAAACATCGACCGCGCGGACGTCGTTTTCGATCTGGCCGCGGCGGCCATTGATCAGGCTCCAGTTGGCATGGCGC